>JADLBG010000470.1 GCA_020847895.1 Bryobacterales bacterium | reverse complement strand
GTCGTAGGCAACCGTCGTGAGCGTTGTGGATTCGACGGCGGTAATATGCATGCGATGACCTCCTTGTGGAGGCATCCGCCCCAAAAACAGAATAGCACTAAAATGTTCTTAAGTGAACAGTATTGAGGCTAGCCGAGGCCGTTTCCCTGATCAGGCTGGCATTGCAGTTAGCTTGTCGGATTCCTGCGCAGAGCCGAATAACTGAGGTGTTTTGACAGGGCCTGACTGTCGCCGGCGACGCTAGAGGCGCGTGTCGGTAGCTTGTGAAAATTCTATTGAAATGTATCCTTGATAAGGTGTATGAATGAACATGCTCTACCTTGCATCATCTCCAATTCCAGGGTGATTCGCATGAAGAGGGAAGAAGTGACCACTGCAGCCGCTCCACGCACTACGGCAGATCCACGCGTAATCGCGGCCATTGAGTGCATCCGAGCTGGACCATTTGCCTACCGAACGGTGAGCGATTTGGCTTGCCTTGTAAACGTCTCTGAGTCCCATTTTCGCCGACTCTTTAGTGCGAGTGTTGGGATACCCGCCAAGCGATTCTTGTTGCGGGAAAAGTTAGCCGCGGCTGCTGTTCAGATTCACGCGGGCGAACCGGTGAAGGCTGTAGCCGCACTATGTGGATTCAAGAGCGTACCGCATTTCCGTTTGGCCTTTAAGGGCCATCACGGCTGGCCACCATCAGAATGTCGAAAGCGTCCAGAAGCGTCTTCGCCAATCAAATGATTAGAAATCGTACAATAGAAAATTTGAGTTCCAAACACGATAGGATTATGATGATTTGAATCTTGAAGTCACGATCTTAATTGTGTTCTTTTGTAAGCATCACGAAAGGATATTGCGGCATGCGACTGATAGCATCACGAGGATATCGGTTTCAGATCTCCGTAACCCCGACTCTTCTCTTCCTGGGCGTCTTGGGTGGGTATTGGATGTATGGTCAGACCTGCTCAACCGGTCCTTGCCCTCAGACTTGCTCCTCACCATATTGTCCATACGCGATGTCAGGCCCTGTCGACACGTGTACATATCCAAACAATGGCGGTTGCCCAACGAACTATCATGCAGGCAATCCATACACGGGGACGGAGAATCCGGGGTGTTGCTGCTACGACTACTCACCCATCTTGATCGACCTGGTGGGCAGCGATTTCCGACTCACGAGCGCGACGAACGGTGTTTGGTTTGACATTGTAGGGCAGGGAAAACGGTTGAGGTTGGCCTGGACGATTGCTGGGTCGGAGCAAGGCTGGCTTGCCCTGGACCGCAACCAAAATGGGCGTATCGACGACGGGATCGAACTGTTTGGCAATCACACGCCGCAACCCCTTTCGACAGATCCGAGTGGATTTAGGGCGCTTGCAGTGTACGACAATCATTCGAACGGCGGCAACGGCGACGGTGAAGTTAGCGAGTTGGATGAGATATATGGACGGCTTGTCCTCTGGGTCGACCGCAATCATGATGGAGTGTCTCAACCCAGCGAACTATTGAAATTGCGGGAAGCCGGTATCGCATCCATCTCTTTGGCCTATGTGCCTGCGAGGCGGAAGGACAAGTACGGCAACGAGTTTCGGTATCGCACGCGCGTTACGCCGCTCCGTGCCTCCAGAGTGAGTAAATCGGCCTGGGACATCTTCTTGAGTGCTACATCGTCCCTGCAGATGCCAACATCGCAGTTAAGCTGGAGTTCTTTCGGAGAGGGGGCCTCGCACAATGAATAGAGTCATAGACATGATGCCATGGACACGTTCCGCATACATACGCGCCTCCTGTCTTGCTATTTTGGCTCTAGTAGCATCGGGAACTCCAATGAGCGGATATGAACCTCTCGTCATAGTTAGCGGACTGGACGCGAACCGCGTTTCCTTGCTGCGACATTCTGACGCCGGATTCGATTCTGCGTGGAACGGTCAACGTGCCGCTGAGTTCGAGCGTCTGTTGCCTTTCACGGTTGTGATCCGCAACGAGTCCGATCTGGACGTCATCGCCTACACACTGTTGTGGGATTGCACATCTCCGGACGGGACGGTCGTGGTGACGCCACGAGCCGTTTACAATTTCATCCCTGTAGGGAGAACGCTTCCGGCTGGACGAAAGCAGCCCGTGTTTATTCACCCCGCGGTCGAAAGTGGAGCATGGAGCGAGGAAATGGGTGGGCTTGTGGACTACTACGCCGCCTACTTCAGTTCAAAGGAAACGATTCACATCTCACTGGACACGGTTCTTTTCGCTGACGGTTCCGTGGCCGGACCGAATACCTCCCATTGGGTAGAGCGCTGGCGTGCTTCCCTGGAAGCCGAGCAGCATGTCTTCAGAGCCGCTGTGGATGCGTCAGATGATCAACTACGTTCCGTCTTGGAGGCGATCAGCAAGCCCGCACATGAAATCTTCCGGGCTGGGAATCCTTCTCAGGGAAGTCTTCCGGGGCTGGGGTTGTTTGACGTGATGGTAGCACGTTCGAAGGACCCTGCGGAGTTTCTTCCACTGGCCAAGGGACACTGTGCGCAGATGATCTTGCTGGAAGTGGAAGACGTCGGTGCTTCCACAGTTAGGCGAAACCTGCGGGCGGTTCTTGAATCGAAGCGATATCCGAGGGTTAAGGAGTAGTCCAATGCGATTCGCAGTATGCACAGGTCTGATTGTGATTTTCCTGGCGGCCTCCCACTCGGTGTATGGGCAGGGAGTGATGACGACGGTCCAATGCACCAGAAGCGCGAACGGAAGCGTGATCCTTCTTCCTCAATGCGTTTCCAGTCCGCTGACTCAGTATAGCTACGGCATCCCGCAGTACGACATCATCTCCCAATGTAGCGATTGCGGCACTTGGGTGAAGGACACTCGTCTCATTCTGAGTATCAGAGTGGGCCAACCGCTCACAGGCTGCCCGGCGGGCGGGGTCACGCATCAACTCGCGGCCGGTGGCTTGCAAGATGGTGGTAAGCCGAACGGATACATCTATGGGAACGTCTACGCGCAATCAACAAAGGCCTTCGCGCGTATCTATGGATCCCAGGATTGTCTTGGTCCGCCGTCGTACCAAGGAGCGAACGGCGCCGCGTTGGAGTGCACATAATCACTCCCTGCCGGGGCTTGTACATCTGGTTCGCCCGGTGTGCATACCTTCCTTAACCCCTATGAATGAATGGATACCGCGGGACTGCCGCGACAATAGCGGCTTCAGTGGTCTTGGCCTCTACGCCGGATGAGTTGCTTCATTTCGCCTTCTCGATGGTAACCTTACCAAACTTCCCCACGCTCCCCGCGATTTTGGACGCGTCGCCGACGATGACAATGGCGGCATCGGAGGGAGAGAAGTATTTGGCGGCAACACGCTCGATCTGATCGGGCTCGACGGAGCGGACGCGAGTGACATAGGTTTCAAGGTAGG
>JADLBG010000469.1 GCA_020847895.1 Bryobacterales bacterium | reverse complement strand
CGATGTAGCCCATCGTGAAAAACACGCCGAGCAGTACGACTACGATGAAAAAGACGCTGAGCAACTGTTTGTTGCCCAGAATCAGTTCAAATTCCCCGTCTTCGCTGCGTCCCATTGGATTCCTTGCGGTTAGTCTTTAAGCGGAGCGGCGCGCGCCGCCCTTACAGTCGAGAATATATCGTTCCATCCACCGAGCACAACTAGGGTAGCCGATGCGCGTACAGCGGCATTGTACTTGCCCCTCCGCCGATGGGAGAATGGAGGATGGCCCGGGTTGTGTTGCCGCCCGGCATATCCCTCAAGGATCGAGATCAGAACGAAAAATGTCATTGGTTGCAGTGGGGTCGGTAGCCTACGACGGCGTGGAAACGCCTCATGGCAAAGTGGAGCGGATGCTGGGCGGGGCATGCACGTACATCGCGCTGTCGGCCAGTTATTTCACGCACGTGAAGATAGTCGCGGTGGTCGGCGAGGATTTTGCCAAGGAAGACCGGAACCTTCTCGACTCGCGTAATATCGATACGAGCGGCATGGAGCAGTTGGCGGGGAAGACTTTCTTCTGGTCCGGCGTTTACTCGGCGGATATGAATGACCGCACCACGCTGCGCACCGATCTGAACGTGTTCGCCGAATTTGATCCGAAACTGCCCGAACACTACAAGTCGCAGCCCTATGTCCTTTTGGGCAATATTCAGCCGGCGCTGCAGCATAGCGTGAAGCGGCAGATGAACGGCACCCGGCTGATTGGCGGCGACACGATGAACTACTGGATCAACGATTTCCGCCAGGAACTCGAGGAGACCATCCGGCACTGGGATTTTCTGCTGATCAACGATAGCGAGGCGCGGCTGCTTTCCGGAGAGTCGCACCTGGGGCGGGCCGCAGAGAAGATTATGGCGATGGGTCCGCGCACGCTCATTATCAAGCGCGGCGAGTATGGGGCATTGCTGTTTCACGCGCGGGGACATTTTGCGGTTCCGGGCTACCTGCTCGACCAATTGCAGGATCCGACAGGCGCCGGCGATTGCTTTGCGGGCGGGTTCATGGGATATCTCGCGGAGGAAGGCGTAGATCCGGCAACCGGCCCGATTGACGCGAAGATTCTGGGACGGGCTGTTGTGTATGGATCGGTTATGGGCAGTTTCTGCTGTGAACGGTTTGGTGTGGACCGGTTCCGCACACTGACTCGGAGCGAAATTGACAAGCGGTTTGAAGAGTTCCGGAACCTCACCTCGTTCTAGGCCGGGGCGCGGCGGGCGGAAAGGGGCAAGCGGCGGGCGAGGGCAACGGGGCGCCCCTTTCGGCGTCCTGGATGTGATACTTGCGGGCTTTGCGGCGGCCTTGCTCGGCGCCCTGGCCATCTGGTGGAACCTCGGCCACGGCTACATTCTGTATTACGGAGACGCTCAGGCGCATCTGGTGAATGCGCGCCGGATGGTGGACTCACGCACACCGGGACTCGATCAACTGGGGACGGTCTGGCTGCCGTTGCCGCATCTGCTGATGCTGCCGTTCATAAAGGTGGAGGGGTGGTGGCGAACGGGATTGGCGGGTTCCATTCCAAGCGGGGCTTGCTTTGTGCCGGCGGCTGCTTTTCTGTACGCAGCCGTACGGCGTATCGTGGATTCGCGCGCCGCCGCCGCGGCCGCCGTGCTCATGTTTGCGCTCAACCCGAACGTCCTCTACCTCCAGTCCATCCCGATGACGGAATCCTGCTACTTCGCCGGGTTCTTCGCCCTGCTATACGCGATGGCGTGGTATGCGCAAAGCGGGAGCGTTTGGGCTGTCTTGCTGGCGGGCGCGGCTTCGAACGCAGCCTCGCTCACGCGGTATGAGGGATGGTTCCTGATCCCGTTCGCGACGCTATTCTTCGCGCTCGCGGGCAAGCGGCGGCGGATCCTGATGGGAGTTGTATTCGGGGGGTTGGCGTCCGCCGCTCCACTGGCGTGGCTGGCGCACAACTGGTGGTATTACGGAGACGCTCTGGCATTCTACCGGGGGCCATATTCGGCGATGGCTATCTACCGGCGGGCTCTTGATGCGGGAATGGACAAGTATCCCGGCGATCATGACTGGGGGAAGGCCTGGGGGCAGTTCCGGGCCGCGGCGCAATTGTGCGCGGGCGGCGCTCTGGCAGTGTTGGGAGTAGCCGGCATCGCGGCCGCGCTCTGGAAACGGGCGTTCTGGGCAGTGGGGTTTCTGGTCCTTCCGGTGGTGTTCTATATGTGGAGCATCTATTCGTCGGGGACGCCGATCTTCGTGCCGGAGTTGTGGCCGCACAGCTACTACAACACCCGTTACGGATTGGCGGCGCTGCCGCTGCTGGTAATCTGCGCGGCGGCCCTGGCGGCCCTTGTTCCGCCGGGAATACGCGGAGTGGCCGCGGTGCTGCTTGCGGGCGTGGCGGCGATACCATGGATCGCCTATCCGCGGGCGGAGTCATGGATCTGCTGGAAGGAATCGCAGGTGAACTCCGAGGCGCGGCGGCAATGGACGGCGGAAGCGGCGGCGTATCTCAAAGCGAATTACAGGCGCGGCGAGGGAATCTACTCGAGCCTGGGAGACCTGGCGGGCATTTACCGCGAGGCTGGCATTCCGCTCAGGGAAGTGCTGCAGGAGGGCAACAATCCGCACTGGGACGCAGTGAAGCAGCGGCCCGATCTGTTCTTATGGGAGAACTGGGCGGTGGCGATCAGCGGCGATGATGTTTCCACCACGCTGGTGAAGAGCGGCAGGCGCGGTCCCCGGTATGTGTGTGTGAAAATGATAACGGTCAAAGGCGGTCCGGCGATCGAAATCTACCGCCGCGATTCGGAAACCGATGAGAATACCCTTCACCAAGGCGCATGGCGCAAGGAATGATTTTTTGTTGACGTGGTCGATGGCCGTGCCCGCGGGAGACCGGCGAATGATGGCAAGGGCCATCTGCGACAGGCACGCCGGAGTGGGCGCGGACGGATGGTTGCTGGTGACGCCTTCATCTTCTTCCGCCGGGGCGGATGGCGGCATCCGGCTGTACAACTCCGACGGAAGCGATTCGGAAATTTCGGGAAACGGGACACGCTGCGCGGCGGCGTTTCTGCTCGAATCAGGCGTGCTCACGGATGAAGTGCGGATCGCGACGGGAGCGGGCGTAAAGCACATCCGCGTGCTCGAGCGCGGCGAACATCGCTATCTGCTCGAGATGAACATGGGACGGGCGATGGTGAAGGAAGGGCGGCTGCGCTTCGCCTTGGAGTTGGACGGAAGACAATGGGATGCCACCATTCTGAATGTAGGGAATCCACAGTGCGTGGTGTTTGTGGAGGACTTCGATTTCGACTGGCGCGCGCTCGGCAAGCGCATTGAACATCATGCATTGTTTCCGAACCGGACGAATGTGTCTTTTGTCCGGGAGGCGGGCCCGCATGCGATCGATGTGCTGTTCTGGGAGCGGGGAGCCGGCGAGACCATGAGTTCCGGCACGGGAAGCACGGGCGCGGCGGCGGCGGCCATGTTGCGCGGCCTGGTGGCCGGCCCTGTCGAGGTGCGGACACCGGCGGGTTCCCTTCCCCTTCGCCTGGAGCCGGACGGCGAGTTGTATCTGACGGGTCCGGCCCAAATCATCGCGGGCGGCGAGTTTTATTGGGAAAGCGAGTCATCATAAGTCATGTCATCGAAAAATACGCAGTGGGCGGAACAACTGGCGGCAAAACTCGGAGACCGTTCCGCTCAAGTTGGCGTAATCGGTCTGGGGTATGTCGGCCTTCCCCTGGCCGTGGAGTTTGCCAAGGCAGGGTTCCATGTGACGGGGATTGACGTCCTGGAGCAAAAGGTAGAGGAACTCAACCGCGGCGTCTCCTACGTGCAGGATGTTCCTTCCGAAGTGCTGGCTCCGCTTGTGGAAGCAGGCAGATTGCGGGCGACGGCGGATTTCGCGGTGCTGAAGGGGCTGGATACCGTGAACATCGCGGTGCCGACGCCGCTGCGCAAGACGAAAGATCCGGACATGAGCTTCGTGGTGGCGGCTTCCCAGCAAGTGGCGAAGTTCGCGCATCCGGGAATGCTGGTGATTCTCGAGTCGACAACCTATCCGGGGACGACGGCTGAACTCGTGTTGCCGATGATTGAAAATGACCGTATGCGGGTGGGCGAGGATTTCTTCCTCTGCTTTTCGCCGGAGCGCGTGGACCCGGGGAATCCCAGGTTTCAGACGTGGAACATCCCGAAGGTGGTCGGCGGCATCACGCCGGAGTGCACGAAGATGGGGGCGATGTTTTACTCTCAGGCGCTCGAAACCGTGGTTCCCGTGAGTTCAACGCAGGTGGCGGAGATGGTGAAACTGCTCGAGAACACCTTCCGGATGATCAATATCGGGCTGGTGAACGAACTGGCGGTGATGTGCGACCGCATGCGAATCAACGTATGGGAGGTGATCGAGGCGGCGGCGACCAAGCCGTTCGGCTTCATGCCGTTCTACCCGGGACCCGGCCTGGGCGGGCATTGCATCCCGATCGATCCGTTCTATCTTTCGTGGAAGACGAAGCAGGCGGGAATCGAGGCGCGCTTCATTGAACTGGCGGGCTACGTGAACGGGCAGATGCCGCACTTCGTCGTGGACAAGATTCAGAATGCGCTCAACGACCACACCAAGCCGTTGAAGGGATCGAAGGTCCATGTGCTGGGGGTGGCGTACAAGAAGAATATCGATGATGTGCGCGAATCTCCGGCTCTCGACATCATTCACCTGCTGCAGCGCAGGGGAGCCGAGGTGAGTTATAGCGACCCGTACGTGAGCGCGCTGCGGGCGGACGGACTCGAGATGGCGGGTGTGGACGCGGTGGAAGGGTGCAGGGAGTCCGATTGCGCCGTGGTGGTCACGGACCACGCGGCGTTTGATTACGCCGCCATCCTGGACGCCACGCCTTTGGTAGTGGACACGCGCAACGCGCTGAAGACATTCCAGTCAGAGAAAATCGTGCGGCTGTAGAGATCAGGCGGCGGTAGCGAAAACTTCCGCCGGAGAGGGCTTGCCGCGCCGGGAATAGCGGATGACGCTATCCGGACCGATGAGGTAGACCGTGCGCTTCACGATGAGTCCTTTGGTGTGGTAAAGCGTCCCCACCTTCTGGTCTTTATCCACGAGCAGCGGGAATGGCAGATCAAACTTGCGGCGGAATTTCGCGTGACTCTCCGCGCCTTGGGGGTTGATCCCATAGACGACGGTATTCCTTTGAGCGGCGGCGGCCCAGTTGTCACGAAACTCGCAGAGTTGCTTGCGGCAGACCGTCGTGTCATCGCCGGGATACCATACGAGGACGACGTTCTTTCCGCGCAGAGAGGCGAGGGATACGCCGCGGCCGTCTTCATCCGGAAGTTCGAAGAGCGGGGCTTGGGAGCCTGCGGGCAGAGGATCGGAGAATAGCCAGGAGAGCATTGTTTCTGCTTGTAGCGCCGGCCCCGGGAGGTTACGCGCCGTGGATCTCGACAGGTTTGCGGGTTTTCCATTTGCCGCGGGTGAAATCGGGGATATCGACCGGTTGGCTGCGCGCGGCGACGGATTCGACGGTCAACGGGCAGAGGCAACTCCAGGCGGCGGCGTCGTAGACATCGATGGGAGTTTGCGTGCGGTTGCGGACGGCCTTGAGGAATTCGTGGATTTCGATGTAATCGGCGCCGCCGTGACCGTGGCTGCGTGCGGTTTCAGCGAGGTCGCGCCACAGCGGGTGTTCGAACTCCTTGTAGTAGGGTTCCGGGTCGTCCCACACATCCACCTTGGCGGAACGGCCTTCGAAATAAAACTTGTCGAGCGTCCCGCTGTAGATGCCCTGTGTCCCCTGCACCCGGAGAATGAGGTCGTAAGGACGGGGAGAGACGGTATCGTGATAAAGGGTGATGGTGGCTCCGTTTTCCGTGCGGATGAGAGTGGTGTTGACGTCGCCGAGCGCCCACGCGCGCTTTGCGCTCGGGTGATCGGGACCGAAGTTCTTGATGGCGTAGTGGGTCATGCCGCGCGATTTGCTGGACATGGAGGTGAGGTAGGAAAACCGGTCGCCGCGGTTGATGTCGAGCCACCAACTGATGGGGCCGATGGGGTGGGTGGGATACAGGTTACCGTTTTTCGCGGCGGCGTGCATGCCGCGCCATGTCACTTCCCCGGCGGGGCCGCGTTCCCCGCCCCGCGATAGGAAGGCGCCGCGAACGTCGTGCTGGTAGCCGCCTTCGCAATGAGTGAGTTCGCCGAACATGCCGTTACGGATCATGTTGAGGACAAGGAGTGCGTTGCGGAAGTAGCAGACGTTCTCGAGGATCATGCAGGGCATGCCGGTCTCTTCGGAGGCATTGACCATGTCCCAGCACTGTTCGACGGTGATGGCCGCGGGGACTTCGGTAGCGGCGTATTTGCCGGCGCGCATGGTGGCGACAGACATGGGGGCGTGGAGTTGCCAGGGGCCGGCGTTGATGACGGCATCGAGGTCGTCACGGGCGACGAGACGCTTCCAATCCTCAGTACCGCGGCCGTAGGCTTCGGGGCGTGATTGGCCGGCGCCTTCGACAGTGGAGACGGCTCGGGTGAGGGCGGTTTCGTTGATGTCGCAGACAGCGGGAACCAGAACATTGGGGAACTTGAGCGTGCTGCGAAGCAGGCTGGTGCCGCGAGAACCGGTACCGATGAAACCAATGCGCAAGGGGCGGTCGAGGGGCTTCGGGGATTGGGCCGCGTATGCGGCTCCGAGGGTGGCGGCGCCAAGGAATTCCCGGCGGTTCCATCGCGTCATGCGGGGTGTGTCTCCTTTGCGTCTATTCTACGCCACAGCCCCGTCCATACAGAAAAAGGGAGCAGCCATCTTGTGATGGCCGCTCCGCATTGGCTGCCTTTTGTCAGGAGGAGGCACAGCCAGAGAACTCGATATGACTCGCTGGTCAACCGTTCTTTGAAACCTGCAGGTTGTTGGTTACCGAGAAGACTCCCGGCACTCCATTGGCGCGAATGCCTGCCAGGTTCTTATCCATCTGGCTGGCCACAACGCCTTCCAAAGTCACGTTGCCGTTCTTCACGATGATGTGGATGCCGGGAACGGCGCGGAGGGCGTAGCGGTCGAGTCCGGGTTGCGAATAGATGGCGCGGAACGTACGGAGGCGGATACTGTCGTCAAAGGGCGACAGCGGTAGAACCTCGATGTTGTTCACTACTTTACTGACGCCGGCGATATGCTTCACAACGTTTCCAGCGTCCGACTTCAGGGCAGGCCACGTCACCTGGCCATAGAGGGTCACCTCATTCCCGTTAACCTGATAGCTCAGGTTGTCGAACACATTGTAGTAGGGAAGCATCAGCAGTTCGTGCCTTACCCTATCGGAAAGATTCGGCGGCGCGTTGCTGTTCTTCGTGGATGCGGGTAACACCATCGCGAATGCAAGTAATCCGGCTGCCAGAACGAGAGCCAATCTGTTTTTCATTGTTTTTTCCTCCCTTCGATTGTGTCTTCTATCTCTCCACACCCCAAAGGACGGGCGCCTGAAAGCAGCGGTTTCAGATATTGAAGAGCGCAAAGTAAAGATTTGTGAAGTGATGGCAGGAGGACAAAAACTACAGGCTGGAGCGGGCCGCGAGTACAGTCTCCATGGCATTGTCAAGCGTGGAGGCGAGGGCGGTGAGGTGGCCCATCTTGCGACCGGGGCGGGCTTCCGTCTTGCCGTAGAGGTGGATCTTGACGTTGGAGAGGGCGGCGGCGCGGTCGAATCTCGGAGATCCGTTGCTCCAAAGGTCGCCAAGAAGGTTCGCCATGGCGGCCGGGCAATGGAAGGTAGGGGCGCCGAGCGGGAGGCCGCACACCGCCCGCAGTTGCTGTTCGAACTGGCTCGTGACACAGGCGTCGACAGTGAGGTGCCCGGAGTTGTGGGGCCTGGGGGCGAGCTCGTTGATGAGCAGCGTATTCGTATGGGTGAGAAAGAATTCGACGCACAGCACACCCACGACGGAAAGTTTTTCGAGGACGGCGCGAGCTAGTTCGGCGGCATCGCGGGCGACGATTGCAGGGATGCGCGCGGGCGAGAGCGAGAGGTCGAGGATATGGTTGCGGTGTTCGTTCTCGATGACCCCGTAGTGCATGAACTCGCCGTTGAGTCCGCGGGCGGCGACAACGGAGACTTCCTTGGCAAAGGGGACGAACGCTTCAAGAACGGCCTCGCGTTCGCCGATGGAGCGCCACGCAAGAGAAGCATCCGCGGGGCTGTTGATGCGGAACTGCCCCTTGCCGTCATACCCGAAATCGGAGGTCTTGAGAACGGACGGGCAGCCGAGTTCCGCGAGGGCGGCGATGAGTTCGCCGCGGTTGCGCACGACGCGGAATGGCGTGACGGGCAGACCGGAATCGAGGAGGAAGGTTTTTTCGCGGATACGTTGCTGGGTAGTATGAAGGACGCCGCCCGCGGGGCGGACAGGCGCGGCTGCGGCGGCTGCCGCGGCCGTGGCGGCAGGTACATTTTCAAACTCGAAGGTCACCACCTGCACGTTCGAGGCGAAGCTCCGCACCGCATCGAGATCATCGTAAGATGCCGTGACCTCAACGTCGCTGATCTGGCCGGTAGGGGTATCGCTATCGGGAGAAAACGTATGGACCCGATAACCCATGCGGCGCGCGGCGAGGGCGAACATGCGGCCTAGCTGCCCGCTGCCGAGCACTCCGATGGCTGCCCCGGGAAGAATGGGGTTCATGAGAGGGAATCCGCGCGAACCTTGTCCGTCTGCTCCTTGCGGAAAGTGTGCAATTTGGCGCGCAAATCCACGCGCTGGTTGGCGAGGATGGCGACGGCGAGAAGGGCGGCGTTGGTTGCTCCCGCCTTGCCGATGGCAAGCGTGCCGACAGGAATCCCGCCCGGCATCTGGACGATGGAAAGGAGTGAATCCATGCCCTTGAGCGCATGGCTTTCCACGGGAACGCCGAGCACCGGCAGCACGGTTTGGGCAGCCACCATTCCGGGAAGATGGGCGGCGCCTCCCGCTCCTGCGATGATCACCTCGAGCCCGCGGGATTCCGCCGTGGATGCGTATTCGGCCATCCACGCCGGCGTACGGTGCGCCGAAACAATGCGGCACTCATGCGGCACGCCGAACCGCTCGAGCATCTCAGCAGCGTGCCGCATGGTTTCCCAATCGGACTTGCTGCCCATGAGGATGCCGACCAGGGGAGCCGCTTCGCTCATGGTTCAGGCCGTGAAGCCGGGCTGCGAATCGAAATTGTAGAGGTGCTCTGTCTTGATGAAATCGAAGCCGGCCCCGGCAATCTTGCCGAGCAGTTCGATCACCTGCTGGTGCGTGGCAATGCCCTCGCTGAGAAACCGGCAGCGCCAGTTGTCCCCCGTGAGCGTGTCGGGGAAGCCGCCCGGATAGACTTTGACGCCGCGCGCGGCGATATTGTTCAGCTTCAGCGCATCGGTGGAGCAGCCTTCGATTTTGTCGCCAAGATCGTCGGCGGTGCCGCCGGTCCAATCGAGGAAGACATCCACGCCGACAAGGTCTTTCTTTGCCGGAACCCGCGCGCGCGTGGCGCTGGAGGCGTCCTGGGCGGGAGCGGAACTGTAGGTGACTGTCTTCAGCTTTTCGGGCTTCTGGCCGAGGCGCGCGGCAACGGCCTGGGAGAACTCCTTGGTGCCCACCTTCTCCTTGCTCACGCCCTCCGAGTAGATGTCGTAGGTGTGCACGCCGTCTTCAATGGTCTTGAGCCAGGCGTTATGAACGCGCTCGGCGATATCCGGCTGATTGATGTGAACCAGCATGAGGATGGCGCCATGGAGAAGGCCCGAAGGGTTGGCAAGATTCTGCCCGGCGCGGCGCGGAGCCGAGCCGTGAATCGCCTCGAACATGGCGTATTTCTCGCCGATGTTGGCCGAACCGGCGAGCCCAACCGAGCCGGCGATCTGCGCGGCGACGTCGGAGAGGATATCCCCGTATAGGTTGGGCATGACGACGACGTCGAAGGCTTCCGGAGTGTCCGCCAGTTTAGCGGCGCCGATATCGACAATCCAGTGCTCGTTTTGAATGGAAGGATACTCAGCGGCAATCTCGTCGAAGACCTTGTGGAACAGGCCGTCGGTGAGCTTCATGATGTTGTCTTTGGTGAAGCAGGTGACCTTCTTGCGGTTGTTACGCTTGGCGTATTCAAAGGCGTAGCGCACGATGCGTTCGCAACCCGGGCGGCTGATGAGCTTGAGACACTGCATGACCTGGTCCGTCTGGCGGTGCTCGATGCCGGCGTAGAGGTCCTCTTCATTCTCGCGGACGATCACCACATCCATGCCCGGATGTTTCGTTTCCACATAAGGGTGATAGGCCACACACGGCCGGACATTCGCATAAAGGCCGAACATCTTGCGGGTGGTGACATTGAGGCTCTTGAAGCCGCCGCCCTGGGGAGTGGTGATGGGGGCTTTGAGGAAGACGCGCGTGCGCTTGATGGAATCCCACGCCGTGGGTTCGACGCCCGTGGAGTGACCGGCGAGATAGACCTTCTCGCCGATCTGAATCTCCTCAATATCGATGCGCGCGCCGGCCGCCTTCAATATGTGTAGAGTGGCATCCATGATTTCCGGGCCGATGCCATCGCCCCGAGCTACGGTGATTGCTGTATTTGCCATGGGAGTTGACTTACGTGGTTCCTACAGAAGGATGAAGTAATACGTTACCGAAGTCGGAGATGAAGAAGCAACAGGCGGGTACGCGATTGCTGCTCGCCGCCCTTCGCTATCACTCCCGGAAGTCGAATAATCAGCGCCCTGCAACCGATATGCTAAAGAGAGTTACCGCGATGTCCACACGTCGAGAAATCATGATGGGCGCCTTCCTGACGCCGTTTGCACGGCCTCAAGTGCGCCCTGCCGGGCCATCCCATGCGCCCGCGATGAAGACGGCACGTCAAGCTGCCACGATACGGAATGCAGAGGATGTTCTGCTTGAATTGAAGGCCGGCAACAAGCGCTTCTGCGCGGGCCGGGCGCGGCATCCGCACACCACCGCCGCGCGGATCAGGGAAACGGCCCGGGGACAGCACCCGTTTGCCGTAGTTCTGTGCTGCGCCGATTCGAGAGTGCCGCCCGAGATCTTCCTCGATCTGGGGATCGGGGACATTTTCACCGTTCGGGTGGCCGGAAACGTGGCGAATACCGATGAAATCGCTTCCGTGGAATACGCAGTCGAACACCTTAGTACTGCGCTCTGTGTCGTTGTGGGTCATACCAGATGCGGAGCCGTGACAGCCGTAGTGAATGGCGACAAGGTGTCCGCCGAAATCGCTCATCTGGTGCAGCACATCGGGGAGGCCGCGGAGAAGACCCGCAAGCACAATCCCGCGCTGAAGGGCAGCGACCTGATTGAGGAATCGGTGCGGGTGAACGTGTTCGAGTCGATGGAAGACTTAATACGCGGCAGCGAGACAATCGCCGGCAAAGTGCGGCAGGGCGCCTTGAAAGTGGTGGGAGCCGTATACAATGTGGAAACCGGCGCGGTGGATTGGATGGGATCCTATCCGGGCGCCCTTCCCATTCTCCGCTGACTCGCGGTACTAACCAGGGACACGTTCCGGTACGCCGTGTTCCAGGGCTAAGGCCCTGCCCCTAAACAGCCGTCAGAACCAAAGAACTACCTGCTTTGAAACTTACGTTCAATTTACTCCTTAGGACTCGAAGGTTATGTTTAATTTCCGGCTTCGTAAATCGGAAATTGCACCGCGGAAAGGGGAGATAGTTTGCGGGAGTTTCGAGTAGGGATTGTGGGCCTGGGCCGTTGCGGCGATGCGCATCTCGGCGCCTGGCAGAGTCTTGACCAAGCTGTAAGACTCCCGTCGGTTTGTGATGAATCTCTGGCGATTCGGATGAGAGCCTCACAGGCGGGTTTCACCGTCTACGAGGACCCTCTCGAGATGGTGAAGAGGGAATCGCTGGATGCCGTGAGCATTTGCACGCCAACCTGCTCGCACGACTCGGTGGCGGCTTCTTTTTTGCGGCACGGCGTTGCCGTGCTATGCGAGATTCCGCTCACCATTGACTTAGGCGCCGCATTCCGCCTTTTGGATCTGGCCGGTTCCCGCCGTACGGTGTTCGCACCGGCGGCCAAATTCCGCTTCGTGCCGGCGGTAAACCAGGCTCGCGACATGATTGCCGCGGGAGAAATCGGACAGATTTTGAATTTCCGGGTGGAGTTCGCGCGCTACCGGAATATGTTGATGTCCTGGAAGAGCCTGCCCGAAGTCGCCGGAGGAGGCGTTCTGAGAGACCAGGGCGGCAACGCATTCGATCTCATCCGCTACCTCATCGGGCCCCTGGAACGAGTGCGCGCGATTCGGCTGCGGCAGGCGCAGCCGCTCGATGTGGAGGACTCGGCACTGCTGCTGGCGACGGCGCGCGGCGGGGTGCTGGGAGAGGTCTTTCTCAGTTGGAGCGCGGAAACCGGATCGCACAATTACGCGACCGTCTGCGGGACCAAGGGCACGGTCGAAATCGGATGGCAGGGAAGCACACTGAAGCGGCATGGAAAAGAGCCGCACCAGTTCGGCGGCCCGTTTCAGGAGTTGGACGCCTATCAACGGATGGCGCAAGCTTTTCTTGCTTGTGTGCAAGGCCGGCAGCCGCTGTGGATCACATCGGACGAAGCGCTCGAAACAGCTTTCGCATTGGAGATGGCCTATCACTCGATGCGCCAGGACGTCACCGTGGAGATGGATATCAAGCGGGTACGGTCCCGAGGACCGTTCCCCGCCTAAAAGGCGGGCATCATGATCGACCTGGTAGCCAACTTCGATAAGCGGGGCTATGGTATCCGGGCGGCGCTGCAGGCTGACCGGATTCCCTACCGGCGAATCCGGTGGGCCAAAGAGACAGCCTCAACGCTGCTGCTGGTGGCAGGTGACGAGATTAGCGAAGAGATAGCGGCGCTCGCCTGGGTGACGCCGGCGCTGGTCGTCGGGAGCCTGCCTGCCGGGCTTGTTCCCCTCTTTCGTGATTGCGGATCGGAAACCATCGTGCGAAACGGAAAGTGCTGGTGGTGCCGTCTGCCCCTCGGCGAGGCCTTCACGGAGTTGCTTTGCGAAGGTCCCGAACCGGCTGCGGGTCAGTTGATGGCGGTGCGGAACATTTCGGAGATCGACAGCGGATGGGCGTTGATTGAATTGCTGAAGACGCTTATCCGGCAGGCGGCAGGCGGGCTGGTGCGCCTGGAGCGGTGGCCCGCCCCATACCAGACAGCGAACGGCGACGGTGTGAGGTTCTTTCCCCCGTTCCACCCGCCCGTGGCCGAAGGACATGGGGAATACCGCGCCGCGGATTCGCTGGTTGTCCCGCGGGCGGAAGCGAGAAGCGCGGCCGAGTGGCGGGACGGTCCGGCATGGCTGACCACGGCGGAGGCGGTAGCGGGATGGTGGCGAAAGCGGGAACTGGTGTATCTGGCGCCATGCCCCGAGGGCTGGCTGGTGGAAAACCACGGAATTGCTCCGATTTCTGGTTTGTGCTTCGCGGCGGAGAACGCGCAGGGAGATGTGGTGCACAGCGAAACACTGAATACGATTGACGGTTGCGAATCATTGCTCATACAAAACAAATCTTTCTTGTCTTTTACCGGAGTGACCAAGTATGCGACTTCCGTCTGACACGGATATTTCGGGCCGTGATTTCGGCGCCGAGGAGCTGAGATTGTTACTGCGCGTAGTGGAATCGGGCGCCCTGAACGGGGCGCGCGGCAGCCAGGTGAAACTGTTCGAACGGGAGTTCGCGGCCCGGCACGGAGCGCCGTATGCCTGCGCCGTGCTTTCGGGAGGCGCGGCGTGCCATTCCGCGATGGCCGCCATCGATCCCGAGCCGGGGGAGGAAGTGATCGTGTCCGCGCTCGCGGGGATGGGAGTGGTGAGCGCCATCCTCTATCAGGGAGCGGTTCCTGTCTTCGCCGACGTGGACTCGGACACGTTGGTAATGACCGCGGAAACGGTGGCGCCGCAGGTATCCAGCAGCACACGCGCCATCATCGCGGACCACCTGTTCGGGCAGCCTTGTGACGTAGAGAGTATTCGCGCGGCAGCGCCGGGTGTACCCATCATCGAAGACTGCGGCCATGCGCCGCTGGCCGCCATGGGAGGCAAACTCGCGGGAACTATGGGTGAAATCGCTTTCTTCCACTTCGGGCAGGGCAGCCACATGACGACGGGCGAAGGCGGGCTGGCGATGAGTTCCGATCCGCATTTTGGCCGCAGGATGGTGCAGTTTGCGGGTGCAGGCTGGGCCGCCGATGGTGACGACGCCGACCCGCTGTTCCTCGCTCCCAACTACCGCATGAGCGAGTTACAGGGAGCTGTGGCCCGAGCCCAGCTTGTGAAGTTGGAAGGCTGCGTGTCGCGGAGACGGCGAGTGGCCGAGAGGCTGACGGAACGCCTGAAAGACACGGAAGGGCTGGCTCTTCCGATTGCCGCAAAGAATACGGCACACTCCTACGCGCGATACCCGTTGCTTGTTGACCCGGGTCTGGTGCCGGGCGGCGCCGATGCTCTGAGCGACATCCTGAAAGAAGAGGGCATCCCCTGCACTCCGGGCTCCCGGCGCAAACTCGCGCTCGAATCCGAAACCATCGCCGAACGCCGCACATTCGGTGAGAGTGGCTATCCGTTTTCCCTCAGGCCGGATCTCGTCTATCGCCGGGAGGACTATCCGGACGCCCACCGCGCCCTGGACTGCCTCCTCGTGTTGCCGTGCAATGAATTTTATGCGGAGGAGCACGTGGAATTTCTCGCGGAACAGATTCGCCGGGGAGTGGGCAGGCTCCAATCGGCATCCGTGGCCAGTTGAGCCGAAGAGGCCGCAGCCGCGGTACGGCGGCCGCATCATCAGGGAGAGCGGCCGCCGGCTTCCTAATCCGGTTGCCCTCCAGTCGCAAACCGGGCACCGCCACGTCACCCGAGTCTACCTTCGACGCACGCTCCCCGTCCCGGGCAGGAACACATGAACACCACGATCAGCGCCGGATGACGGCTATCGTTTCATCGAGCAGGTGTCTGCTTTGTTCGTACAGGTCCTTATACTTCCGGGACAACTCACGAGCGCTGTCATCGAGCATTCCTCCGGTGCTGCGGTACAGTTGATGGCAATTGTCCACGAGGTCATTTCCGGCCTCGATAATATAATCCGCGGCGTCCTCCGCCTGGCGCCGGATCTTACGGCGTGTGCGCGCTCCGGACTGTGGAGCGAAAAGCAGCATTATGGTTGCGCCCGCCAAGGCTCCCACCAGGAAACCACCAAGCAGACTTGCAGATGATCGGTCTTCTCTCATTTCGATCCTCCTTGTGCGCCGGTCAAAACCGGCATGGTGTAGTGAATGAAAGAGTCATACGTTGAAGGGTTAGCGACCCACGACGGCCCCGAGTCCTGCGGAGCCGCCCGTAAGGGCGACGCCGAAGCGTGG
>JADLBG010000468.1 GCA_020847895.1 Bryobacterales bacterium | reverse complement strand
TGGCGAGGGTGCGGGTTTTGACTTTGCCGTTGAGGCGGAAGGAATGACGGAGGAGGATGGCGGGCGGGGAGTTGCGGTTGGGGATGGTGGCCACATACATGCTTTGATAATAGGGCATACAATGCACAAACACAAGGGAAAACTACGATATATGTGCACGATTACATGCCTACAATTTAAGACAGAAAAACGTTCATGTGTATCTAAACAAACAACTTCACATCATTGGGAGCAAGAACTTCGGTCTAGTTTGACGTCAGGAACCGGATACGAATGCGGACCGTATCGTCGGTTCTGGTCGCGATCATTAGAAATGGCGGCTTTACGTCAATTGCGCTCTCGAACACTGTTCGTACTGTGGCAATAGTGAATTCTGAACGGATATGCCCCGGCCTGAGATAGATGATGCCGACCATCCTTTGTCCGCGGGCAATGGCAAGGGTTCCAAAGTCGCTATCATGCGTCATCACTACCCTGTTTTCGGCGAAGGCGGCAGCCAAAATGCCCTCATCGGGGGCTCCTCGAAGGTGAACATCACCGGCTGTAATAACGTCACACCCTTTCTGCCGGAGATACCTAACGACGTTCGGGTGAATATTCTCGTCAGTCAGGAGAGCGCACTCTATTACCTTCAATGACGGATCTCGAGTTCGAGGACATCGTCATGTCGCAGGTATTCGGCGGCCAAACGCACCGCTGCCTCCACATCTTCGCGGTGCAATTGAGGATATGCCTCGATAATCTCTTCTATCCTTGCGCCACTGGCGAACAACTCGAGGATGAACTCTACGCTGATACGTGTTCCACGAACACAGGGTTTGCCGCCCAGTACCGCCGGATCTGAGATAATACGAGGTTCCGCCATTCCGCTCGCCTACTAGACTATCATCTCACCCCAGCTATCCCTGGTTCTCTTTCCACTCCTCGTACCACGCCATCTGGATCGCCTCCAGTTTGGCCTCGTTCGACGGCGCCGGGTCCTCGAAATCCACTAACTCCATTACCATCCTGTGCAGGTCCGTGAACCGCACTTTCAGTGGATCCTGCTCCGGATGCTCTTCGGCCAGAGCAATGCCGATCTCTTCCGAGTCCGTCCACTTCAGATTGCCCATCAGACCTTCGTTCCTTTCAGAGCCCCGCGCACAGCCATGTTCATCATCGTTTCCGCCAGGGCGATGGTGGCTTCGTTCAATTCCTCGATCTTGGCCCGAATCAGCAGGTGATCTTCCGAGTGGTACACCATCAGCAACCGGTTCACCGCCGCCGTGACCTTTGCCCGTTGCTCATCGGAGAGTTCCACCCAGGCATCGTTCGCCCGTGCCTTCTCCGTGGCGCCGAGGATCGCGTCCGCCTCCACCCGTGCCTCGCGCACCTGCCGCTCCCGGAAATCGTCCGCCGCCTTCTCCACCGACTCGAGGATCATGGCCTCCACCTGCTCCTCCGAAAGACCGTAGGAAGGCTTAACCTCGATGCTCTGCTCCTTGCCGGTGCGTACGTCTCGAGCCGACACGTTCAGGATCCCGTTCGCGTCGATGAGAAACCGCACTTCAATCCGCGCGGCGCCCGCGGGCAGCGGCGCGATGTCGTTCAGTTCAAACCGCGCCAGGCTGCGGCAATCCTTCACCAACTCCCGCTCCCCCTGCACCACGTGTATCAGCACGTTGCGCTGTCCGTCCACGGCCGTCGTGAACGCCTCGGTGGCGCTTGCCGGGATGGTCGAGTTGCGGTGGATGAGCTTCGAAACCACGCCGCCCATCGTTTCGATCCCCAGCGACAGCGGCGTCACATCGAGCAGCAGCGTATCCTGCACCTCCCCCGACAGGATCCCTGCCTGCACCGCCGCTCCCAGCGCCACCACTTCATCCGGATTCAGTTCCGTATGCGGCTTGGTTTTGAACAGCGCTTCCACGGCCCTGCGCACCATGGGAATCCGCGTCGAGCCGCCTACCATCACCACCTCGTCGATCTTTTCCACGATCACGCGCGAATCCGCGATGCATTGCCGGCAGGGACTCAACGTCCGGTCGACGATATCCTTAATCAGCCCTTCGAACAATTCCTGCGTAATTTCGCGCTGGTACGTCTTTCCACGAAACGCGAATTCAATGCGAGTCACCGGGACGTAGGAAAGCCGCTCCTTGGCCGCAATCACCGCCTGGCGCAGCGTCTGCACCGCTTCGCCGTTGTGCGAAATATCCTCTCCCCACTCCGCGGCGATATCCTCGAACGCAATGTGCATCAGACGGTTGTCGATGTCGTCTCCTCCGAGGTGTGTGTCGCCATTGGTCGCCAGCACCTCGAAGATCCCGTCATGCAGCCGCAGGATCGAAATATCGAACGTGCCGCCGCCCAGGTCATACACCGCCACAATCCCGTTCCGCCGTTTGTCCAGGCCATACGCCAGCGATGCGGCGGTCGGCTCATTGACCAGGCGCAGCACATCGAGTCCCGCGATGCGCCCCGCGTCCTTCGTCGCCTGTCTCTGCGCGTCATTGAAATACGCCGGCACCGTGATCACCGCCTGCGTCACGGGCTCACCCAGGTAAGCCTCGGCATTGCGCTTCAGTTCCGCCAGCACCTGCGCGGAAACCTCGGGCGGCGTCACTGCTCTGCCGCCCAGTTGCAGCCGGATTACCGATTCGCTTCCATCCGCGATCCGGAACGGGAAGAACTTCACCTCGTCCTTTACGTCGCTGATTCCTTTTCCCATCAGCCGCTTCACGGAATACACGGTGCGCTCCGATTGATCGATGAGCAGGCGCCGCGCCGCATTGCCGGCAATCACGCTGCCGTCTTCGGCATACGAAACAATGCTCGGCGTCAGCAGATCTCCGTCCGCCCCAGGGATGATCTTCGGACCAGTCAGGTCAAGAAACGCCACCAGACTATTGGTGGTCCCCAGATCAATACCCACGATCCGCGGCTTGCGATGGCTTCCAAAATCAATGTCAAACACTTGGCTCATTGCGCTGGCTGGCCTTCC
>JADLBG010000467.1 GCA_020847895.1 Bryobacterales bacterium | reverse complement strand
TTTCCATGGGCGATGTCGAGATGCCGTTCGCCAGCGCCGATGTCATCGCCCTGCTCCCCAACCTCTCCACATCGTTCAAGATCTCCACGGCCAGAAAATGGATGGGAGCCATCACCGCCGACTACAGCACGGCCGTCCGAGGAGAAATAGGCCGCAAGGCGCACATGGTTCCCATAGACATCACCGTAAAGGGAGGCGCGCGCCTTTCGAAATACCACGTCGAGATGGTACGCGATACCGCGCTCACGCCTTACCTGTTGCAGATGGCGGCCTTCTCCGCCATCGACGCCACCGAGCGCACCCTCGGCACTTCTTCCTACAGCGTTCGACAGCGTGTCGAGTTCGCCAACGCCGCCCCCATGAATTCCCTGAACATCTACTCCGGCGACTTCAACATCCCCATGCTCGCCGCCCAAAGCGGAGCTATTCCCGTCGCCTATGCGATGCAGAGCGGCTTCCGTGATCTCAACATCAAGTCCGTCGGCCTCGAGATCGAGTCCTTCGAAAAGCGCCGGCAGGTCACCATTGAGGAGGTCACTTCCGGGCGCCGTACCGTACGCCCCGGCGATACAGTGGATCTCGAAATTGTCTTCGCCAGCGAAGGGCGGCGCTTTACTCGAAAAGCGGCCTACCAGGTGCCTCGCGGAGCGCCCACCGGCGTCCTGAACTTCACCGTCTCCGATGCCCTGCTCACCAACTTCGCCGAGTTCGGCAAAGCCGTCATGGTTCCTCCCCGCACGCCCAATCAGGTCGTCCACCTGCTGAACAACCTCCGCGGCAACACCAAAGCCTATGTCCGGGTCTGGCGCGCCGAGCCCGCCTTCCAGGCGCAGGGCGAGGATATCCCTGATCCGCCGCCTTCCGCCGCCAATCTCTACGCGCGGTCCCAAGGCACGGCCGCAACCCCGAACTACAATTCGAAGGTCGCCGAGTTGGACGTGCCGCTCGACAACGTCATGGTCAGCGGCTCGAAGACGATTTCCGTGGAAGTGACAGAATGATCCGCATCGAAGTGGCAATCCTGCTGGCCCTCGGCGCATCCCTCGCGCCGGCCGCCGGCACAACGTATTGGGAGGTGAACAACTATCCTGAGTTCCTCAAGGGAAGACTCGAGGGACTGTCGCTGACGCGCGACGGACGCATCCTACTCGCTCCGCGCACCGAGACGCTGTTCTCTTCCGACCAGCCCGTCATCTGGAGCATCGCGCAGGGGCCCCACTCCGGAATCTACATCGCCACCGGCCACCGCGGGCAGGTCTATCACGTCGACGCAAAGGGAAAAAGCGAATTACTGTGGACCGCTCCGGAACCCGAGGTCTTCTCTATCGCCATCGACGCCCAAGGCATCCTCTACGCCGGCTCCTCTCCCGATGGCAAGATCTACCGCATCGAGAAAGGCAAAGCCACCGAATACTTCAATCCAAAATCGAGATACATCTGGGCGCTTGCGTTTGCTCCCGATGGAACCCTCTACGCGGGAACAGGCGATGAGGGCAAAGTATTCCGCATCACCGGCCCGGGCAAAGGGGAGGTGTGGTACGAGACCGGCCAGTCGAACGTCACCAGCCTCGCCTTTGACCGCGAATCCCGCCTCCTCGCCGGAACCGAGCCCAACGGCGTGCTCTATCGCATCACCGCCAAGGACAAGGCATTCGTTCTCTATGACGCCAATCTACCGGAGATCCGCGCCATCGTCCCCGCCGCCGACGGAAGCCTCTATGTAGCGGCTCTGGGCGGCTCCTTCGGCAAAAAGCAGGCGGGCGCCGCGGGCGCGGTAGCCTCCATCGGCGGCGGAGTCGCTGTCACCGCCCCCACAACCACCATCACCGTCGAATCATCCCACACCCAGAGCGGCGTCGAAATCAAGCCCAAACCGGAACCCTCGAAACCCGCGGCGGCGGCAACCACACAAGCCGTTTCCAGTTCGCCCATCCTCGATTTGACGGGAGTCGATAAATCCGCCGTTTACCGCATCCATCCGGACAACCTCGTCGAGACCCTCTGGGTTTCCAAAGACGAGAACATCTACGACCTCGCTCCCGTGGGCAAAGACATCCTGTTCTCCACCGACGCTCAGGGACGCATCTATCGCCTCGACCCCGACCGCAAAGCGACACTCATCCTCGAAACACGCGAGGGCGAGGCCACTCGCCTCATCCCCTCAGCCTCAGGAATCGTCGCCGCCACCAGCCACGCCGGAAAGCTGCTGCGCATCGGAGCCCAGCCCGGAGATAAGGGAACATTGGAATCGCCCGTTCACGACGCCTCGAATACCGCCCGCTGGGGGCGGCTCTCCTGGCAGGCGGATTTGCCCCAGGGAACGGGGCTCTCCATTGCCACCCGTTCCGGAAACTCCGCGCGTCCCGACAAGACCTGGAGCGATTGGTCCGAACCGGCCACCGCATCCGGAGCCATGGTGAAGAGCCCCAACGCGCGCTACATCCAATGGAAAGCGGAACTCACGGGCGCCGGCGGCCGCACGCCGGAGTTGGATAGTGTCACCATCGCCTATCTGCCCCAGAACACTCCGCCCATCGTGAAGAGCATCCAATTGACGGCCCAGTCCGCGGCGCAGCCCGCAAAGCCTGCCGCCGCGGCATCGCCCGCGAATTCCGTCTACAGCATCACCGTCACCGATTCCGGCGACAGCACCGCTACCTCGGCCGGCAACCCCACCCAGACCGTCTCCCGAGGCTCCGGCGGACAGCTTGTCATCTCCTGGCAGGCGGAAGACCCCGACGGCGACAAGATGAGCTACTCGGTCTACTTTCGTGGAGAGGAAGAGCAGCAGTGGAAGCTCCTCAAAGCAAACTGGACCGACCTGGCGCTGACACTGGATGGCGATTCCCTCGCAGACGGCAGGTACCTGTTCCGCGTCGTAGCCTCCGACGCGCCCTCCAACCCGTTGCCCAACGCCCGCGAAGGGGAACTGATCAGCGCTCCGTTCCTCGTCGACAACACTCCCCCGCTCGTGTCCGCCTCCGCCCGCCGCAACGGGGCCTCCATCGAGATCGAATTGACAGCCGAAGACTCCACTTCCTCCATCCGCCGCGCCGAGTATTCGCTCGATGCCGGCCCCTGGATCCCGCTACTCGTCGATGACGGCGTCGCCGATTCAATGAAAGAGCAGTTTCATGGAACCGCGAACACCGTCTCCCCAGGCGAACACCTGCTCGTTTTCCGCGCCTACGATTCGGCTGGAAATGCCGGTCTCCACAAGATCGTTCTTCGGTAAGCCGGATTACTTATCCGCGCACACCATAGGGCGGCGGGGAGGAGTGAAGGCAGCGAAGCCGTCAAAACAGGACTGAAACGTCTATAATCGCTTATCGTTTATATTAAATTTTCTCGATTTTTCTCTCCATTATTGACTTGCTTTTCGTTCGCTCTTAGCCCCAGAATGGCATTGGAGATTTTTTCGCAATGCTTCAGCATTCCTCTCATCCCCCCCCCATATTAGTTGTAACGGTTTGTTTTCTTGGC
Source organism: Bryobacterales bacterium (assembly GCA_020847895.1). GTDB lineage: Bacteria > Acidobacteriota > Terriglobia > Bryobacterales > Bryobacteraceae > CADEFT01. The sequence continues at coordinate 872 of JADLBG010000467.1, read as the reverse complement.
CTAATCCTAACGGTGCCCGCTGAGGCTCAGCAAATATTCAGCGATGTTCCTCCCAGTTCCCCCCATTACAATACGGCCAACCGGATGTACCCCACCATCACCAGCGGTTGCGCCCTCAACCCGCTACGCTTCTGTCCGGACGACCCTCTCCCCAGGTGGCAGATGGCCATGTTCGTGATCCGTGCCATCTATGGTGGCGACTCCTTCACCTACTCCACCAACCCCTATTTCAACGATGTGCCGCGGTTCGACCAGTACGGCAATCCGGTAATGTATTTCCCCCATGTGCAGCGGATGTACGAGCTTGGCATCACGACAGGTTGTGCCACGCCCGGAGCCTACTGCCCGTTCGATTCCACGCTCAACTACATGGCCGCGGTTTTCACCGTTCGCGCGGCGCAATACAAGGCGGGAAACCCTCTCTATATTGATCCATCGGTATCGCGGCCGGACAATTACTTGCCGACATCGTCCTCCGCGTGGTTCGTCGATGTGCCCTGGTACTACGATATCTACCGCTATGCGCAAAAGATTCGTGATCTTGGCATTACTACCGGTTGTGCGCCGGGTTACTTCTGCCCCAATGACGTGATCACGCGCGGGCAAATGACCTACTACATCGTCCGCGGGATCCTCGATGAGTACCCGCCTCCGACCGGCCTTACCTCGAACCCAAAACTCGCATCAGGCGCCTCACTTCACGGGAACGCGGGGTCGGTGCCTCTCGACATCTATACATCGTTGAACAGTTCGGGAGTATTGGGAGCCTGCTCGAGGAACATGACCATCAGGCAGTGTACCCAGGTGTATCTTGCGAATCTTTACAAACAGGGCGTCCGGGAACTGCGCTTCTTCTTCGGCGTGCGCGGCAG
>JADLBG010000466.1 GCA_020847895.1 Bryobacterales bacterium | reverse complement strand
TGCTGAAGTCGCCGGTCAACATTTCCGGCGCGGGGACGGATTGCGTGAAGCCAGTGGCTCCGGCGCGGTTGCGGAAGCCTTCAAACGAAGCGAAGAAGAAGCTCTTGTTCTTTCCGGAATACACTTTTGGGATGAGGATCGGCCCGCCGAAGCTGGCTCCGAAGTCGCTCTGTTTGTATATGGGAATGGGAATTCCGGCGCGGTTGTTGAAGAAATTGTTGGCATCGAACGCGTTGTTCCGCAGGAACTCATAGGCGGAGCCATGGAACTCGTTAGTGCCGCCCTTCGAAACGAAGTTCATGACGCCTCCGCCGGCGTGGCCGAACTCGGCCTTGAAGCCGTTCGAGTCCACGGTGAATTCCGTGATTGCCTCGAGCGAAGGGGCATTGGTGGCCACCCAGCTTTGTTGCAGCGCGCGGGCGGTGTTGGCCGAAATGCCGTCAAGGTTGGTTCCATAGCTGGCGGCTTGCCCCCCGCCGAGCATGAATCCGTTGTCGCCGCCGAGGTTCTTCGATTCGGGCGTCAGCGCCGCAAGATCGAACGGACTGCGCAGACTGCCGCTCACGACCAGCGGGAGTTCATCCACCATCTTGTTAGTGACCGCGACGCTGGTCTTGGCGTTTTCCGTGGCCAGTTGCACGGCATTCGCCTGCACTTCCACCGCGGTAGCGGTAGCTCCCAACTCGAGTGTCACGTCATTGCGGATGGTCGTAGCCGCATTGAGCGTGATTCCCGCGATGGAGGAAGGGCGGAATCCCTCCTTCTCCACGCGCAGTGTATAGACGCCCACCTGGAGGCTTGTGGCGACGAATTCGCCGACATCGTTAGTGGTCAAGGAGACGGCAAGCCCGGTACCTGTATTGGTTACCTGCACTTTCGCGCCGGTGATCACTGCGCCGGTTGAGTCCTTCACCGTTCCGAGAATGGTTCCCCGCTCGGACTGTCCAAGCACCATGAGTGGTAGCGCGAGGAAAAGAGCCGATTTTCCTAGATAATCGATAAGTGATTTCATGACCCCTCTCTGAAATATAGTCATTGGCGTTGAACAATATCATGAATTATCGCCGGCTGCAATACCGAACGTGTGCCAAACGTGTCTGATGCGTTTGGAATCGGTGTACGGATCAGTGACTGCGGCATGGGTCCGATCCGACCCCGGCCGTCGGATTTCGCCGGGCTGAAACGTTCGCAACACCGACAGCGGCGTGGAGAGATCGTAGTATTGATCTTTGCCGGTGGGGAGGCAGCGCAGCAGGCCTCCATCAACGATTTCACAGGAAGGTTATTGTGTGAGGGTTATTGCGGGCACGGCGGGGATTTGGGCGGCGGAAGAAGCACTTGCCTGGCGAAGATGCGCCCTAAAAGGGCGAGGCCCCATGTGCGAGGGGTCGCGCATAGGGCCTTTTGGGCGGGTGGGATGGAGCTTGATCGTAACGAGAACCCTGAAGCGCCCACCGCGCTTTTCAGATCCCCGGGACTACAGTTTAGTAGTCCATTTCAGGGCCGTGACCACCGCCCGGGGCGGGAGCCGACTTCTTCTCCGGAATCTCGCAAATCATCGCTTCGGTCGTCAGCATCAAAGCACTGATCGAAGAGGCGTTCTGCAGAGCGCTCCGGGTGACCTTGGCCGGGTCTATCACACCCGATTGTACCAGATCTTCGAAAGTTCCGCTAGCCGCATTGAAACCATAATTTGTCTCGCTGCTGCTGCGAACCTTCTCCACAATGATAGCACCTTCGAAGCCGGCATTGCCACTAATTTGTCGCAACGGCTCTTCGCAGGCGCGGCGAACGATGTCGATGCCGATCTGTTCGTCGCCGGTACCCGTGATGTTGGCGAGGGCCTTGGAGGCGCGCAGCAGGGCCACGCCGCCGCCGGGAACGATGCCTTCCTCGACGGCCGCGCGAGTGGCGTGCAGAGCATCTTCCACGCGGGCCTTCTTTTCCTTCATTTCGGTCTCGGTGGCCGCACCCACCTTGATGACGGCGACGCCGCCGGCAAGCTTGGCGAGACGCTCCTGCAGCTTTTCGCGATCGTAGTCCGAAGTGGTCTCTTCAATCTGCGCGCGAAGTTGCTTGATGCGGCCTTCAATGGTCTTGTGCTGTCCGGCGCCATCGACGATGGTGGTGTTGTCCTTGTCCACGGTGACGCGCTTGGCGCGACCGAGGTCCTCGAGACGAACGCCTTCCAGCTTAATGCCGGTCTCTTCCATGATGGACTTGCCGCCGGTCAGGATGGCGATGTCTTCGAGCATTGCCTTGCGGCGATCGCCGAAGCCGGGGGCCTTCACGGCGCAGGCGTTCAGAGTGCCGCGGAGCTTGTTGACCACCAGCGTGGCGAGGGCTTCGCCTTCCACTTCTTCAGCGATGACCAGGAGCGGCTTGCCGCTGCGGGCAATCTGCTCGAGCAGAGGCAGGAGGTCCTTCATGTTGCTGATCTTCTTTTCGTGGATCAGGATGTAGGGGTCCTCGACGACACATTCCATGCGGTCGGGGTCCGTGATGAAGTAGGGCGAGAGATAGCCGCGGTCAAACTGCATGCCTTCGACAGTCTGCAGTTCCGTGCTCATGGTCTTGGACTCTTCGACGGTGATGACGCCGTCTTTGCCGACCTTCTTCATCGCTTCGGCGATGGTTGAGCCGATGGTTTCATCGCCGTTGGCTGAGATGGTGCCCACCTGGGCGATCATGTCGCCGGAAACCGGCTTGCTGAACTTCGCCACTTCGGCGACTACGGCCTCAACGGCCCGTTCGATGCCGCGCTTGAGGGCCATCGGGTTGGCCCCGGCGGCGACGGACTTGACGCCTTCACGGAAGATGGACTGGGCCAGGATGGTTGCCGTGGTGGTGCCGTCACCGGCGACGTCGGAGGTCTTCGAGGCGACCTCGCGAACCATCTGAGCGCCCATGTTCTCGAGCGGATCCTTTAGCTCGATCTCCTTTGCCACGGTGACGCCATCCTTGGTGATGGTGGGACCGCCGAACTTCTTCTCGAGGACGACGTTGCGGCCCTTGGGGCCGAGCGTGACCTTCACCGCGTCGGCGAGCTGGTTGACTCCGCGGAGAATCGCCTGGCGGGAGTTCTCGCTGTAGACAATTTGTTTCGCTGGCATTTTCCTTGTTTCTCCTCGTTTCGAACTACTTCTTGTTCCCGTTCTCAATCACGCCGAGCACTTCGTCTTCGCGCATGATGAGGTACTCGTTGCCATCAATCTTGATGTCGTTCCCTGAGTACTTGCCGAACAGGATGTGATCTCCGACGGCGACATCGAGGGCAACCAGTTTGCCATCTTCCTGGCGTTTTCCTTTACCAACGGCGACCACTTCGCCCTCCTGGGGCTTCTCCTTCGCCGTATCAGGGATGATGATGCCACCCTGCATGGCTTCTTTCTCTTCGAGCCGTTTGACCACGATCCGGTCATACAAGGGTCTGATATTCATGGTGAATCTTCATACCTCCAAACAATGATTCTGCTTGTCGAAAATCGGTAGCGTAGCTGAATCGGATATGGAGGCGAAGTGGGCAGTGCCGCTTCGCATCCACGACTCTTATTTATTAGCACACTCGCGGGAGGAGTGACAAGAAAATTTTGTAAGTTGTTGCAAACAGGTATCAATAATAATTATTAACAAACGTCAATAATCAACTGTAGCCACTTCTCAAGGCGCTTGGGTCACCACCAAAGACTGGCCGGCGACACTGACCGCCACTGACCTGACTGTTCCCGAAGTGTTCCGATCGGCACTGTAGCCAATGACGCCTTCTCCACTGCCCGCGAGCCCGGCAGTGATGGTTAGCCAGGATGAGTTTGTGCTCGTGGTCCACTGGCAGCCGCTCTGGGTGCTCACAAGGAGAGAACTGCTGCCGCCGTCGGCGGCAAACGAGTCTGATCCTCTCGACAGACTGTACGAGCAGGAAAGACCGGCCGGTCCGCCCACCTGGTTGACGGCAAAGGTGGTACCGGAGACATCAATCTGGCCGGTGCGGGAGGAAGTGGAAGTGTTGGCTGCCACCGTGTACTGAATCACTCCATCGCCGCTGCCGCTCGGAGTAACACCCGTGATCCAGTTGACATTCACCGATGTCGTCCATGGGCAACTGGCAAAGACTTGCAAACTGTAGGCGCCACCGGATTGAGGGAACCAGGAACTGGCGCTGGCAAGCGTGATGCATTGCCCGCTCACCTGCTGAATCGTATAGGTCTGCCCCGCGACCCAAATATGGGCCGTACGGGCAGAACCGGTGTTTGCCGCAACCGTGTAACTCGCCTGGCCGTTGCTCACCCCGGCATTGGTGTTGAGCGTGACCCAGGAAGCGTCCGTGGAGGCCGACCACGCGCAACCCGGCGCGGCGAAGACATCGAGCAGGTAGGTTCCGGCGGTCTTGGGAAAGAACGACCCGCTGGAACCGAGCGTAACGGAGCAGGTGGGGAGGAGGCTGAGGAAACCCTCCGCGGCGCCGCCGCCGCGCGTGGTTTGGAGGCTGTTCACGGGCAGGTCCGTGGAATTGGTGAATCCAGCCACGATGGTTCCTCCGGCGCCTGAAACCGCGACGGAAAGGGCCACATCCCCGGCGCCGCCACCGATGTAGGTAGAGAAGGGCAAAGATGTGCCAGCGGCATTCAGTTGAGCGACAAAAGCGTCTCCGTTGCCTCCCGCCGAGGGTTGGATGGCTCCGCTGAGCGGAAAGCCATTTCCGGCGACGCCGGCAACCCAGGCTTGTCCAGCGGAATCAAGAGCGACGGAGAAGGCCCCGTCGCAAGCATATTGCCGGAAAGGATCGTTCACGAGGCACGTCCCGGCTCCTCCAAGGAAGGTGGAGTAGAGCAGGCCCGAACCGGCGGCGTTCAGCCTGGCGACAAAGCCGTCGGCCGCTCCGCCGTGGGTGGTGCGGAAGGCTCCGGGGGTGGTTGGGAAACTAGACGAGTAGGTTTGTCCGGCAACGTAAGCCTCGCCGGAGGAGTTGATGTCGATGCCGTGGGCGCGATCGAGGTTGGAGCCTCCGAGGAAGGTGGAGTAGACGAGGGCGGCGCCAGTGCTATTGATCTTGGCGACGAAGGCGTCGGTGGACCCGGAGTTGGCGTTCCGGTAGGCGCCGGCCGTGACGGGGAAGTCGGTGGAGGAAGTGAAACCGGCGACGTAGGCTGCCCCGCTCGAGTCGACACGGATACCGGTGATTTGGTCTTCACTGGAGCCTCCGAGGAAAGTGGAGTAGACCTGGGATGAGCCGGTGGGGTTGAGTTTGACCACAAAGCCGTCCGTTCCTCCAGCGTAGGTACGTTGAAACGCTCCCGTGGTGGTGGTGAACGTAGCGGTGTAGGTGGAACCAGCCACGTAGGCGCTTCCACTGGAGTCGACGGCGATCGCCATGCCCGCGCCCGCTCCGTCGAGATAGGTGGCATAGGACAGGGTGGCACCGGAGGGATCCAGTTTGGCGACGAACGGAGCCGGAGTGACGGAGGCCAGTTCGCGGAAAGCGCCGGTGGTGGTAGGGAAGCGGCCGATGGTGGACCCGGTGATGTAGGCTGCCCCCGTGGAATCAACGGTGATTGCGCGGCCATAGTCCGGAAAGCTGCCTCCGAGGTAGGTGGAATAGAGGATGGTGGTCATGGTGGGATTGAGTTTCATCACGAACGCATCCGCATCGCCGGCGATGAGCGAGTTTTTGAGCGGGGTGGTGGAGACGGGGAAGGCTGTGGACGCCGTATAGCCTGTGATGTAGATATTGCCGCTGGAATCGGTAGCAACCGAGGAGACAATGTCTACGTCCTGGCCGCCAATGTAGGAAGTGGAGAGGGTTGGGTCGATGATCAGAGGCTGTTGGCGGTCATAAGGGCCGGTCCGGAATGAGAAGCTGTTGCCGCCTTCCAAAACAAATCCCCCTTCGACTGGCCGGTTTCCTTGCGGAGACGGCTGGTAGAGCAGCGGTTTGGCCAGGCGAAACTCGCCTCGCGCAGTACCGAGGACGAGATCTCCGGCGTCGTCGATTCTCATCGCTCGGGCGCCCCGGGCGGCAAGACGAATATCCGACAGGTCGGCGCCGGGAGAGAGGACGAAGTCAAATTCCAGTTTGCCGTTGTTGTCATAGAAGACGAGGTCGATGCCGGGGTAGAGCGAGTCATAGCGCACGCGCTGGTAGTGGGGGACGGAACGCAGGCAATGAGCGGAGAGGGAACTGAAGAGGTAGTTGCTGGTTCCTCCGGTCCTCGAAACGCCTTCGAGGGATGCGTGGGGATTAGCGCCAAGCCATTCGATGGCGAGACCCGTTGGAGAGCCACCGCCGCGGTGGTGGCGGAGGATTGCCGCGGAGTTGGTGAGGAGCAAGTTGAAGCGGTGTGCCCGGGCCAGGAACTTGACCTCGGGCGCGTCTCGCACGTTGCCTGGTTCGAACACGATGGGGAGACCGGCGGTCGAAACAGAGGAAACGGGAGCAGAAACGGACAATGCGGGCAACGCGGCCAAGAGGCTGGCGAACGGGACAAGACATCGAGACAATGCGGGAAATCTCCTTCAGGAAGGTAGTGTCCTGGTCAGAGGATTCCTATCAGATAAGGTGAGAGGGAGAGATGCAGCCTGTTTACCCCGTGGCCCTCGATGACGGGAAGATGGGGATCCAAACGGATCCTTTCCTTTCCGAGGAATTCCTGGCGCATCTGAAGTTGAATCTGCGTTATGGGGTGAGGTTTGAGCCGCAGGACATCAAGGTGAAGGTATTACCGTCGGGCTTGCTGGGGCCAGTGCGGCTCATAGACGTAAGGGAGGCGCCCTAAATGCGGGATCCGTCGCCGCTCGCGCCCCGGTAGTTGTCTATCAACTGGCGTTGCAGGTGGCGCGGCGACAGGCGCGATTCAGGCTGCCTTGTTCCGGACGTTATCGACAATGAGGAACGGGCGGCGCACGGCGGCGGGTGGCTGGGGGGCGCCGCGCAGATTGCGGAGATCGATGAGGCAGCGAAGGGTGTTCTGGTAGACGCGCCGCAAGTGGGCCTCGGAACGGCGGAGATCTTTGAGGACATCGTTTTTCGACGAGAAGGACTGATGGGCGATGCCGCGCTGCGCTTCAGGGGTGAGAGATGTGAACTCTTCTTCCATCGTGGCGCGGCAATCCTCCATGGCGACTTCGTAGAGGCCGGCCTCGATGGACTGGAGGCGGTGCAGGCGCCAAGTGGTGACGACCAAGTGGAGCACGAGATCGCGCTCGACGGGATCGGAAGGCTGAAAGCGCTGGAGGTACTGATCGCGGAGGTTGCGGTAAGCTTCGGCGCGTTCATTGCGGAGAAGAACGGGTTCCAGTTCGGCTGTCATGGGATGTCTCCTTCTTTCGGGGCCGCTACGTGCGGCGACCCTCGAAGCCATAGGATTAGCAGACGCGACTTGCGAAGATGCCAATTACGCGGGAAAAGTGATTGAAAACAAGGCAAATCGAGTTTTGATTCGGACGTGACCGCATAGTTGCATCAGACGGACGGCGCCGGAATGATGCGGGAGGATGTTGTCGCTTGATCGCCGTCCGGGTGATGTAACCGCTCGACTGCAAAAAATTCTCGCAGAGGCGCGGAGGCCGCAGAGACTTCCCGGAGTGAAGGATCGAATACAAGCCGGGCATGAGAGTTTTGAAAAGGCCGATAGGGGAGCGCCACAAAACGCGAAGAAGGTCACTTACGGAACTGGGAGAGCAGGTCCTGGATCTGGGAACTGAAGGTTTTCGCCTCTTGTTCGGCTTGTTTGATGGAGACGTTCAGGTCCTTTTTGAGGTTGGCCTGGGTTCGACTCGTAAAGGAGACTTTGTCGGAGAGAGGAGGGGCGTTATCGGGGAGCAGGTGGGAGAACTGCTCCTGCTGGAGGCGGTTGTTCTGGAGAGTGCGGAGTTCGCGGAGCGCGGCGTGGCGGGCGCGTTCGTTGGTGGTGCGGTAGCGCTGGAGGATGGCGGCTTTCTTGCGGATCTCGGAGTCGTCGTGGATGGAGGGGTCGCCTCCGGTGGATTCGGCGAGCTCGGTTTCGAGGATGGACAGATTGCGAACTTTCCACGTACAGAAAATGAGCTGGTCAAAGGCGGTGAGTTCGAGAATACCTTTGGGCTTGATCTCGTTCTTGAGTTGATCGAAGAGTTGCTGGAATTCGGGTTTGTCCTCGGGGGCGATGAAGAGACGTTGGGAGGCGAGCCCGTGGGTGCGGGCGTTCTGGGATGAGCGTGCTTTGCCTTCGGGGGTGACGGGGCCCTGGGACTTGGCCCCGTTGGTGCGAGCGGCGTCGCTGTGTGCCTGACTGATGGTGGACATTGTGTCGACCTCCGGCTCGAGGGTAGCAGACGACGGCCTTGGGGATGGGAGGATTTGGCGGCAGATGATTGAGGGGATTGCAGATAATTTTTGTGACCGGGGTCTCAGGTTGTCAGGCGCGTCCGCCGAAGAGGGCGAGTTCGAAAATTTTAAGGTAGCAATCGACGTGAGTGAATCCGGCGTCGCGGAGCCACTGGAGTTGGGCGTCGAGTGGGGCGAGGATGTTGGCGGCTTTGTCAGGGCGGTTGTGGTAGGCGGATTCGACGGCTGTGCGTGGTTGGGTGGGGTTGAGGCCATGGAGGCAGTCGATCATGAGGTTGTCGTAGATGGACTCGAGCCAAGGGGTAGGGGAGGAGACATGCTCCAGGTTGAGGAACATGGCTCCCGGGGCGAGCAGTTGGAAGCATTGCTGGTAGAGGCGGCGTTTGACGGGGTCGGGTTGGTGGTGAATGGAGAAGCCGGAGACTATGGCATCGAAGGGGCCATTGAGGTGGGTGGGCCAGGTGGGGTCCGAATAGTCGAGGTTCAGAAATGCAGCGTGGGGGGAGTTCACAAGACGTTTGCGGGCGGCATGCAGCATGGGCTCGCTGAAATCGAGGAGGGTGGCGTGGGCGGAGGGGAAAGCGGAGAGGATGGCGGCGCTGAGGACGCCGTCGCCGCAGCCGAGGTCGAGGAATCGCGTAATGGGACGGGGATTGGCGTGGAGGAGGCGGAGGAGGACGTCGATCTGTTCGGCGGCAAGAGGAATGGCGGCGCGGACGCCCTCGAGGTAGCTGTGGGTGACTTGGGCGGATTTCCAGACTTCGGAGAGGTTCATGGGATTCGGGGCTGGCTCGAGAGTTCGGTCAAGGCTTCGAGGGTTTTGGCGCGCTGTTCCGGGGTGGCGGTGAGATAACGGTGGCGACCGTTGGGAGAAGGCTGGAGGGTGGTGCGTCCCTCGTCGTCGACGGTGACGGATCCGGGTGCGGAAAGGGAGAAGTAGCCGCTGTCCGGGCGGAGGGCGTAGAGGGCGGCGGTGAGGTCCCAGGTGGGGCGGTCGTAGGGCATGGGCTTGTAGGCGCGGTAGGCGTCGACGATGGGGTGGTTCGGAACCCAGCGGAAGTCGTTTTCGATGGCTTGGGCGGGATAGGGGATGGAGAGGCCGATTTCGAAGCCGGAGAAGACGATGGCGGTGGGCCAGGAAGAGAAGAGCTTGCGGGCGGATTCGACATCGGTGTGGACGTTGTATTCGGGTTTTCCAGAGGGAAATTGGCCGGCCATGATGCTGAGAAGTTTCACTTTGCGGCGGACGAGATCAGCGGCTCCGGGGAGGTCGAGGAGGCGGGCGAGGTTGGTGGAGAAACCGACTTGAGCGATGACGACGGAGTGGCCGGGCTGCTTTTCGAGGATGCTCTTGATGAGTCCGGCAGCTTCGGGCGCCTGGGAACCGTCCTGGATGCGGCGCGGGTAGAGGGGCTTTCCATCCGGCGTTTTGCGCTCACAAGGGATGCGAGTGTAGGGGGCATCCTGGGGAGTTTTGCCGTTGCGGACGACGCCGATGGGGATATCGGGGCGGTGATAGAAATGATTGACGAGATCGACGAAGGGTGCGGACCAGCGATTGTCCTTGGTGATGGTGACGGCGATGAGCTTCGCTTCGCCGCGGGATTCGAGGGCATGGATGACGGCAAGGGCGAGGGCGTCGTCGATGTCGTTGCCCATGTCGGTATCGAAGATGATGGGTGTGGGCGGGGCGGCGCTCGCGGAGAGGGCGAGGAACAGGAGCGGGAGGATAGCGTGCGGGGGCATGATTGGGTAGGATAGCGGGAAAATCATGTCTGCCACAAATGAGTGATTCGAGGCCGTGAGCGGCGGAGACCCGTGCGTGAGATTCTCGAGCGGGAGACGGAGGCAGCGTGTGCGGTGAATGCAGGGGGCGGCGGTAGTACACGGGCAACGAAGTTATTGTTGCGCTGTTCCGCCGGGCGTTGGGGAGGCTTTGAGGCGATTGACGATGAGCATTTCGCCGAGGACCTGTTCGACGGTGACGGGAGTGTTCTCGGGGATGGGGGTTCCATCGGAGGAGCGGGCGATTTTGTCGACGAGTTCCTCGCCGACGCGGCAGCGGACCTGGCCGAGGCCGTCCTTCGGGATGCCGACGACGACGCGAGCGGTCTGGCCGAGGA
>JADLBG010000465.1 GCA_020847895.1 Bryobacterales bacterium | reverse complement strand
GACGCATGGGCAAAGTTCCGCCGCAATGAGCTAACATGGTGGTGTTCTTTACCAGCCCTCGTCTGAATTCCTATAACCAGATATGAACAACAAGCAGGAAAGCAGGAAGATCCTGGCATTGGTCAGCGATTTGATGTTCACCGTAAAAATCACCGAGGCCGCCAAAAGAAATGGCATGCCCGTCGAGTACGTGAAGACGGACTCCGATCTGCTCGAAAAGGCCGGCGAAAAGCCGCAGTTGATCATCATGGACCTCAACATCTCCTCGGCTGAACCGGTGAAGCTGATCGAGCAATTGAAGACATCGGAGAGCACGAAGGACATCAGTATCCTGAGCTATGTTTCCCATGTGCAGGCCGATCTCAAACAGAAGGCGCAGGAAGCCGGGGCGGACGTGGTGATGGCACGCTCGGCCCTCTCGCAAAACCTCATTCAGATCCTCAAACGCCACAGCGGCAAACCGTGAAACTGCTGGAGTGTGTCCTCACCTTCCGGGAGCGGGTCACGCTGGCGTGGCAGCTTACATGGCCGGCGGTGCTCTGCGACTTTTTGTGGTCGTTCACGGTTCACGTGATGCTCGAGGTACGCTCCCCCGGAGTGGAGGCGCTATACCTTGTGCCCTATCTGCTTGTCATCGCGCCGTGGCTGGTGCGGCGGATGTTCCGCCGCGCCTACCCCGGTTTCCGTCTCCAGACCCTGGATGGCGGGCATGAAGCGCCTATGGGCTACACGGAGAGCTTCAAGGTGATGTGGCTGCTCAGTTGGCGAACCTCGATTCTGATGCTGGCCTTACTGCTGGTAGTCTCTCTGGCCGGCGGACTGATCCGCCTGCAATTGGCCTCGCTCGTTCCCTCTTCGACGGAGGCTCCCTTCCTCAACGAGGTGGGGTTGAGCATCTTCGAGAACGGAGCGGCGCTCTTTCTGATGCCACTGGTGATGCCGGGGATGTTCCATAAGAAGTATCAGGGATTTCGGGTGGCGGCGGTCCGTACGAAAGGGCGCAAGTAGCTACCGCGCCATGCGGCGGCGCAGGGCGAGCAGGGAGTCCGGAGTGAACTTGCGTCCGCCGGCGCCGCTCAGGATATCTTCCACGGACATTCGCTCCACGGAGACCACTTCCTCTGCCTGTAGCCGCAGCGGGCCGTCGTACACGCAGCCATAAGCGGCTCCGAAGACGCGGGTGGGGCCGTCTTTGAAGTAGAAAGGGAACCATTCTTCGAGGGGAACACCGCGAATTCCCAACTCCTCTTCCAATTCCCGCTCAGCGCTCTGCGCGTAACTCTCTCCGTAGAGCACCACACCACCCGCGGCCAAATCCCAGCAGCCGGGATAGATGTCCTTTGTCAGCGTGCGTTGTTGCACGTAGAGAAGACCTGACGGATCGAAGACGAACACATATGTGGCGCGATGAAGCAGGCCGTCACGCCGCATCACCCAGCGGGGAGCGGGGCCGGTGACCCGGTTCTCCTCATCGACGATGGCTACCAACTCATCGCGCGCCACGTCTAGGCGGGCTTGAAGTAAAGCACGAGTCCGGCGCCCGCGGACGCCAGAACGTAGCCCACCCAGAGCAGAGGATTAGGGGTTGTCTTCGGCGGATGGCTTGCCATTGACACCAGCACGTTGATGAGCGGCGCCAAGCCGAAGACCAGCGGCATCACATAGGCCGGACTGCCTCCGTTCTTAAACGAAAAGATGATAAATACGGCGCCGATGGCGCCGAGCGCGCCGCCCAGCGTCGCCAGCGTGGCTCCTCCGGGGGTGAATCCCCCGAAAACCCCGCCGGGAGATGGCGCCAGCATTCCCACGGGCACCAGCACACCCACAAGAAAATAGGCGGCACCCACGCACAGCAAGGCCCGCATCGGGTTTCCGAGGGAGATCTGTCCTTTGTGGAGCGCAGGCCCGTACATTCCCCAAGCCAAGGCAGCCCCTAGAGCAAACACAATCCACCACATACTTTTTTTCTTCTCCATGCGCATCCTTCTTGAGTACAGCTCAGCGGTGCTCCATTATCCGCCGTGTCCGGGAATGGCGTCAAACAGGGAATTCAGGCGCGATCCAAACTCATGGGGAGCGAGCGAAGGCGCACGCCCACGGCGTCTCGCACAGCGTTTCCAATGGCGGGAGCAACACCCACAATGGGAGTCTCTCCCGCGCCGGCGCTGGTGATGTCTTTCCGGTCGAGCAGGATGGTATCGAGCGAGGGCATGTCGCCAAACCTTGGCACACGATACTGCGAGAGCCGGCCGTTCAGGATGCGTCCATCGGCGAATTCGATCGCCTCAAACAGTGCTCCCCCGATTCCCATCATCACCGCGCCTTCCACCTGGTTCTTGAGATTCCCCGGGTTGACGATGGCTCCACATTCAAATGCCGTCACGATCCGGTCCACTTTGATGCGCGAGCCATCCACGGTCACCTCCGCGCAGCAACCCACATATCCGCCTTTCTCGAACCCGCAGGCGACTCCGTAGCCCTGTTTGGCATGGCTTTTCGGCCTGCCCCAGCCGAACCGTTCGGCGGCGGCTTCGAGCACGGCGCGCAGGCGCGTATCCTTGATGTTTCTTCTGCGAAAATCCAGAGGATCAAGACCGGCCGCGCGAGCGAGATCGTCCATGTGGCACTCCCGCGCGAAGTGGTTGGCGGTCGCCGCCAACCCGCGATAGGCGCCCTGGCGCAAAGGCGTGCGCGAGGGATGGAAGGCGATTTTCTGGTTCTCGACCTCATATTTTGTGTCGATCGCGGAAGGACCGGAGTTATAGTTGTGAAACTCCCAGGCTGTGAGCAGTCCGTCCTTCACGCCGCCCTTCACCTGAATCACCCCGGCTGGGCGGAAGTAGGCCCAGGAGAACTCTTCCTCGCGCGTGTAGGCGAGTTTCACCGGCTTGCCAACCGCTTTCGCCAGACGCGCCGCTTCAATGGCGCATTCTCCCGTGTGCTTGCCGCCGTAGCCGGAGCCCATGTCCGGCATCATGACATGCACTTTGGATTCGGGGATCTGAAACGCTTCGGCCAGTTCTCCCTTGACGCCGAACGGCCTCTGCGTTCCCGTCCACACCGTCAGCCGGCCGTCATTCCACTCGGCCACGGCGGCGCGTGGTTCGAGAGGCACGTGCGCGATGTAGGCGATTGTATATTCGGCTTCGACTTTGTGCCGCGCCGATCGCATGCCTTCTTCCACTGACCCGCGCCCGCCACCGGAGCGCCTTCCCTCCCCCTCCACTGCGTGGGTCTTCAAATAGTCGAAAATCTCCCGGCTCGAAGGCTGCCGTTCGGTCTCCCATTCGGCCTCGATTGCTTCCAGCGCGCGGGCCGCCTTGTGCGAATCGGGCGCCGCGACGCCGATGAAATCGCCATCCCGCACCACGTGGACACCATCCATTTGCCGCGCCTTCTCGAGGTTCACCGCGGTGAGTTTGGCATGGTAGGAAGACGGACGCAGCACCCGCCCGTACAGCATGCCGGGGCGTTTGATATCTGAAGGGTACAGATGCCTGCCGGTAACAAACTCACGGCCATCGACTTTTTTCACGGACTCCCCTTGCGGAACACTGGGGGCCGCGGCGGTGACCGTCTTCGTGAGCTTCCTGCCCTGCGTCAGTTCCCCGAAGGAAAGGCTCTCCTTGCCATGACGAACGCGGCCGTCCGCCACCTCCAGGGAAGCGGGATTCACTTTCCATCGCTCCGCGGCCATTTCCATCAACAGTTCCCTCGCGGTGACAGCCGCGCGGCGCAATTGCGGGGCCATCGTGGGCGTGGTCCGGCTGCCGAAAGTTCCCATGTCAAACGGGGTGAGATCGGTGTCTCCCATCACCATACGCACCATGGCCGGGTTGATGCGCAATTCCTCGGCCACCGCCTGCGTGAGCGAGGTGCGAATATTTTGCCCTACCTCCACCTTTCCGGTGAACACCGTGACGGCTCCGTCTTCGCCGATGTGCAGCCATGCGGCAATCTCTTTCGGGGCCTGTGCATCCAGAACATCCGCCGCCAGCAGGACAATGACGCCGCTGCCGGCTGTCTTGACAAAATCCCGGCGATCCAATTGCTGGTCAAGCATGGCTGCCTCCTTGTTGCATCGCGGCTGCCATCCGCACGGCGGCGACAATGCGCGGGTAGGTACCGCACCGGCAAATGTTGCCCTGCATGGCGCGCCGAATTTCGGCGTCATCGGGATGAGGTTTCTTCTCGAGCAGGCTCACAGCGGTCATTAACATGCCCGACGTACAGTAGCCGCATTGCATGGCCTCTGCTTCGAGAAGGGCCTTTTGCATGGGGTGCAGTTCCCCGTTCGACTCGAGTCCCTCGACCGTGCGGACATGCTTGCCCGCCGCCGCCCTCACCGGTGTGAGGCAGGATCGCACCGGGCTGCCATCGAGTTGTACGGTGCATGAGCCGCACTGACCTTCCCCGCAGCCATACTTGCACCCGGTCAATTCCAGTTCTTCCCGCAGCACACTGAGCAGGCTGCGTTCGGGATCCACCTGAACCTGTACAGTTCTTCCGTTGACCCGTAGTTCCATGCCCCGATGCTACCACTCCCCTCCGGCGATGGCTGCCCCCCTTCCATG
Source organism: Bryobacterales bacterium (assembly GCA_020847895.1). Lineage (GTDB taxonomy): Bacteria > Acidobacteriota > Terriglobia > Bryobacterales > Bryobacteraceae > CADEFT01. The sequence goes on along the minus strand of JADLBG010000465.1, from coordinate 4,484 downwards.
GAGGATTTTCGGCGCCGGGTTCAGGGGAAACTCGATCCCGCTGTTCCTGAAGGAGATCTACCCTTCCCAAGGTACAGACATTGCCTGGCTGCGCCCGTCATTCTGAGAATGTCCATGAGGTCTTGTCTTGCCGCATTGCCGGTATTTCTGGCGCTCTCCGGATGTGGGTCGTCTTCCGCCTCCACGGTGGTGGCGCACGCGCCACCGCAATCCGCCGAAAACATTCACGGCGAAGTGTCTTCCGCGGTCCTTCCACAACACCGGGAACCCTATTCGATTCCCGGCAAAGTGGAGATTAACCCGAACCGCATCTCGCACCTGGTTCTACCCGTCAGCGGACGGGTCATGACCGTCCTGGCGCGTGTCGGCGACCTTGTCTCACAAGGCCAACCACTGATTCGGATGGAAAGCCCGGATGTCGATCAGGCAGTGTCGAATTATCTGCAATCGCAAGCCGCCGTGACACAGGCGCAAGCCGCGCTGGATAAAGCACGTACCGACCTGGAGCGGAACCGGGAACTGTCCGCACAAAATGCGATTCCGCAAAAGGATGTTCTGAACGCGGAAGCGCTGGAGGCCCAAAGTGAAGCCGGCTTCCTTCAGGCGCAGGCCGCCAATGAGCAGAACAAACGGCGACTCGAGATTCTTGGCGCCGTGCCTGGCCGGTTCGGGCAAAGCGTCAGCGTGCCCGCCCCCATCACGGGCAAGGTGCTTGATATAAGCATCACCCCGGGCGAATACCGCAACGATCTGAATGCCCCGGTGATGACCATCGCGGACTTGAGTTCCGTGTGGATCAGTTGCGAAGTGCCGGAGACCGCCGTCGGGCGAGTCCGCATCGGCGAAGGAGTGTCGATCCAATTCGTCGCCTTTCCCGGAAGAACCTTTCGGGCTCGGGTGGCGCAGATCGCGGATGTGGTCGACCCTCAGACACGAACGGTGAATGTACGGGCTGAGTTGCCGAATCCCGGCGGATTGCTGCGGCCCGAGATGTTCTGCCGGATTACCTTCGCGCATGTCCTCTAGTTGAAGGCCGTCACACCGGACTCGTCCGGCAGGGTAACATCTACTCGTAATGAACGTTTGTTCATGGTGGGTATTCGTCTGTGGTTCCAGCGCCATCCTGTTCGGGGCGGCTCCGCCGTGCCGCCTCTGCCACCCGGACAAAGCGCAGGGCTTCGCCCAGACAGGAATGGGCCGTTCCATATCAGTCCCCGGTACGGACATCAGCGGGACTTATTACCATCGTGGGTCCAACAGGCATTACCGTGTCGCGAACGGAACGCTTCGCCGTCATCAGATCGACGCCCAGGGCCGCGAGGTGAACATAGAAGAAAAGAGTATCGATCTTTTCCTCGGTTCCGGCAACCACGCCAAGACCCTGGTTCACCGCTCCTCCGACGGCAGGCTGCTCGAGTTGCCGCTCACCTGGTACGCCTCGGACAAGGGCGGCTATTGGGCCATGAGCCCCGGCTACGACCGTCCCGATCACCTCGATTTTCGCCGCGAGATTACGGCCGAATGCATGTTCTGCCACAGCGCTTCGGCCACCCCCTCCGTCATCGATTGCAGCCGCTGCCACGGTTCAACCGCGGCTCATCTGGAAAAGCCGGGCAAAGGCTCCATCCTGAACCCGGCGAACCTTGATCCCGCGCGGCAAGTCGAGATCTGTCTTCAATGCCATCTCGAGACGGCTTCGAGCGGCCTCACTGATTCCATCCGGCGCATCAACCGCGACGTATTCTCCTTTCGGCCCGGGGAGCCTCTTGGCAGCTACAAACTCTATTTTGACCGCGCCGCGCCATCCCCGGACATGGACATCAATCACGCGGGGTACGGCTTTCTCCAATCGCCCTGCTACCGAAAGAGTGAGGGCAAACTCACTTGCACCACTTGTCACAATCCGCATCGCCGCGGAGTGGACCATCGCGCTTCCTGCCAGGGTTGCCACCACACCACGCATGCCCAGGAGGCAACCGATTGCGTCTCCTGCCACATGCCCAGGCGGCGCACGCGCGACGCCATCCACGTGGCGATGACGGATCACCGGGTGACGCGCCATCCACCGCTGGGCGATCCTCTGGCGCCGCGGCGCGAGCCTACCGAGCGATACTCCGGCCCTCTGGTGCGTTTCTATCCACCGGGTCCCGCGTCCCTCGAGGATGCACTCTATCTGGCCTCGGCCCAGGTTCGCGAAGACAACAACCTCATCGAGGGAATTGAGATGTTACGGCGCGCCATTCGCACGCTGAAGCCCAGGGATTCCGTCTGGTATTGGGATCTTGCGGAGGCCTCGCGCCGCGGCGGTGACGTGGCCGGCGCACAGCAGGCTTATCGCGACGCACTCTCCCGCGACCCGAATTCGGCGAAAATTCTCACAGGCCTCGCCGATCTTCTTCTCCGTCAGGGCAATTCCGAGGAAGCCGGGAAATTGCTCCGGCGGGCGGTCAAAGCCGATCCCCGTTTCCCCGCCGCGCTCAACACGCTGGCTATCCTCCGCGGGTCCCAAGGCAGAATTGAAGAGGCACTCCGGTTGCTGAAGACGTCGCTGCAAGCCCGGAAAGATCTTCCTGCCACGTGGATCAACCTCGGTGTCGCCTACGAACACGCTGGGGACAGGCAGGCGGCCGAGGAATCGTATCGTGAGGCGATCCGTTTGCGGCCGGATTCAAGCGAAGCGCGCCGAAGGCTCTCCGCGCTTCATTAAAACTTCTTCAGGTGTTCAGCGGAGCCGAACGGCAAATTGACTGACAGCAGGGGCGGAAATATACTCGTAGGCAGTGGCACAGGCATCCCGTTCCAGCGAAAAGTCAGTCATACTGAACAACGTGCCAATCCACACAAGGGACTACGGAGTCTCATCCGTGCGCAAAGCGCTCGAGTTGCTGGGTTGTTTCACTCCCCGCGCCACCTCCTGGACCCTGTCCGACCTCGCCCGCGCCGTGCGAATGCCGAAGAGTACGACGCACAATCTTCTCCGCACGCTCCACGAGTTCGACCTGGTGCGGCAGGACCCGCAGACTCGCTCATATCGTCTCGGTCCGCGGGCCCTCGAACTGGGTCTGACCTTTGCCAGGGGCACGGATATGCTTTCGCATGCCCGTCCCGTGCTCTCGCGGCTGGCGGAAGCCTCCGGCGAAACCGTCAAGTTGGGGATGCTTTCTCAAGGCCAGGTGCTGGTGATCGCGGCGGTGGAATCCACCCGGCAGTTGCACACCCGCGGCGACGTCGGCACACGCTGGCCATTACACTCCTCGAGCCTCGGCAAGGCGATCCTCAGCGTGCTGCCTTCGGAGGAAGCCGCCGACATACTGGCTCGTCATGGCATGCCCCGGTTCACTGAGTCCACTGTCACAACATGGGCGGAAATGCAGCGCGAAATCCAGCGCATTCGCAGCCGCGGCTACGCGCTCGACCTGGAAGAAAACGAGCCGGGCGTCTGCTGCGTGGCGGCCGCCCTCGCCGACCCGTTGAACCGCACCGTAGCGGCGATCAGCGTCTCGGGACCGTCCGTGCGGATGAAAGCGGGCGCCGTGGACGAATTCGCCCGCCATTTGACGGCCGCCGCGCGCTCCATCGCCAGGTATTTTGATCGCGAAATTCTATGAACATATCCGATATTCACGGAATCATTCCCCCGATGGTTACGCCATTCCGGGGGGAGAATGACATTGACGAGCAGGCGCACCGCGCCGAGGTGCGATACCTTGTCGGCGACGCGAAAGTGCATGGCCTGGCGGTGGGAGGCAGCACCGGAGAGGGACACACGCTTTCCACTGATGAACTTCGCCGCATCGTCGCCTGGACCGTGGAGGAAGCGCAAGGCCGCGTGCCGGTGATCGCCGGCATCATCACAAACAGCACGGCATCCGCGATTGAACGGGCCAAGGCGGTGGCTGATCTTGGCGCGGCGGCGCTGCAGGTAACTCCGGTGCATTACGTGTTTCGCCCCGACGATGATTCCCTGCTGCGGTTCTTTTCTGAAATCGCCGGACAGAGCGGGCTGCCCGTCATCATCTACAACGTCGTTCCCTGGTGCTACCTGCTGCCGCCGCTACTCGTACGAATCCTGCGCGACGTCGAAGGCGTGGTGGCGGTGAAGCAGAGCGCGAGCGACATGAAGGCTCTGGCCGATCTTCTGCTCCTTATCGGGGAGGCAGGCATCGAGAACCGCGTGCGCATTCTCTCGGCGGTGGATGCCCTGCTCTATCCATCGTTTCAACTTGGCTCACACGGCGCCGTGGCGGCGATTCTCACCGCCGCTCCGGAATGGTGCGTAGCGCTCTGGAGCGCCGTCCAAGAAGGGCGCCATGACGAGGCACTTCTCCTACACAAGCGGCTATTGCGTCTTTGGAACGCCATCGACGCACCGAATCTGCCCGCCAACGTGCGGGCTGCGATGCGGCTACAGGGACGTCATGGCGGCGTCCCTCGTCCACCCATGCCGGCCAGTTCGCCGGCACAAGAGCAACGCATACGAGAAG
>JADLBG010000464.1 GCA_020847895.1 Bryobacterales bacterium | reverse complement strand
TGTAATCGAGGAGCGTTTCGCGGGAAGAGCGGCCCGTGTTGCTGAGAATGCCCTGGTCGACCATCACGGGGACACCGGCGAGGCGTCCGGCTTCGATAGCCCGTTTGATGGCGTCCCAGCCGGGCTTGCCGAAATGAGCCAGCTTGATGCCCACGATGACGTCTCGGTTGTTACGGATGACCTCGGCGGTCTTATCGGGCAGCATGTCGGCGACATTGTCTTCCGAGGCCGCGCCGGTCATTCCACCTCCGGCAATGTTGAGGAGAGCCAGAACGCGGGTCTGGCAGCGGTCCACAATTTTCTTTTTGAAATCGGCGAAGGTGCGATAACCGGGGCCGCCGGCGTCGACGACGGTGGTGGTTCCGGTGATCAGGGCGGTGTCGTCGGGGAAGATGGCGCCCGAGTAGCCGTAGGAGTGGAAGTGGAGGTCAATCAAACCGGGAGTGACGAGGTAGCCCGAGGCGTCCAAGACCTTTCTGGCCTCCGAGGCGGGGATGTCCGCGGCAACACGCGCGATACGGTTGCCCTGAATGGCGACATCACGAACAGTGTTGATGTTGTTGGCGGGGTCGAGAACGCGGCCGCCCTTGAGGAGGATGTCGTATTGCTGCGCGGAAGCCTGAGCGCCGAGCAGGAGGAGGATCACGGTAAACATGGATGCAAACAGCATACAGCGAGAAGGAGGTGGAATGGGAAGGGGCGGGCGCGCCGCGGAGAGGCGAGGCGCGTCCGGCGGCTCATGGCGGCTTGCGGGGACACTTCCCGGGGGTGTGTTGGAAAAGAGCAAGAATTGGAGAGCATTTTTCAGGGAATTGGGTTACTTGCGCACCTGGTTGAGCATATCCTGGATTTGGGAGTTGAACAGTTTCGCTTCTTCTTCGGCCTGCTTGACGGTATCCTTGACCTCTTTCTTGAGGAGGGCCTGGGTTCGATGGGTAAAGGCTTGAGCGTTGGCGAGTTTGGGGGCGTCCTTGGGGAGCGGGCTGGGGAACTGCTCGCGGTAGAGACGGTCATTCTGGAGGCGGCGCAGTTCGGCGATGGCGCGATGGAAGGCGCGTTCGTTGGCGGTGCGGTAACGCTGAAGGCGATCGGCGAGTTTCATGAGTTCGGGGTCAGTGGAAAAGATGAGGTCTTCGCCGGTTTGCTCGCCGAGGGTGGTTTCCTGAAGGGAGATGTTGCGTAGCTTCCAGGCTGCGAGGATGAGTTCGTCGAAGACGAGGAGTTCGGCATCCCCTTTGGGGGTGAATTCGGAGAGGAGGCGAGCGCGGAGGCGGTCAAATTCGGGCTTGTCCTGTTCGGTGAGGAAGAGGCGTTGAGAGGTGAAGCCGTGAGTGCGGGCGTTCTGGGAGGAACGGGCTTTGCCTTCGGGGGTAACGGGGCCTTGGGACCTGGCTCCGTTGCTGCGAGCGGCGTCGCTATGAGCTTGACTGATGGTGGACATAGGGTTGAACTCTGGCCTGGTTTTACCATGCGGAGGTTTCAGGATTTGTGGGGTGGGTTTGTAAGTGGTTGCGGAGGAAGGGGGAAATATTTGTGAATTGAAGGGGAACCGCATTTTTTCGCGAAGGCGGTAGAGAGCGCGGAGAGGAATTCAGGTTGTGATTTTCTCCGAGACAGCCGGCTCACCCCGGAGACGCCGGCCGCGGCGTTGCGCAGGCAGTTGACGGCTTGCCATCTCGCCTCACCGAAACAATCCAAACCGCTGGATCGGTTCGTGGAAGAATCCCCAGGTTCCCCCGAGCCTGCGTTACGGGACGGGTGTGAGGCCGTGGCGGCGCATCACCGCGCCAATCTCCCCGGCATTGGGCGGTCCACCGTGGGCCGCATTGACCACCGCGGCGACTTCGCGGAAGTAGCCCGGCCCGAGAACGCCCGGAGTGACAATGCCGAGCATCTTCGCTCCGGATTCATGCAGGTTATCGAAGCGGTGCACGGCCCCGCGGGGGATGCAGAGGACTTCGCCTGGTCCGATGGTGATCTGCCAGCCGTCCACGGTCCAGGTGAGCAGGCCTTCCAGTCCGTAGATGGTCTCCTCGTAGGCGTCATGGCTGTGCGCGACGGGCACTTTCGCTCCAGCGGGGACTTCGAATTCGAAGACCGCGACAGAGCCGCCCGACGCATTTCCTTCGAGCAGGAACCGGACGGTCACCTGGCCGATCCGGATCTCATCTGCCGTAGCTGTCATTTCCTTGCTCCTTTTTTTCCTCTCTTCACAGGCTGAGTTTTCCCTGCCAAAGAGCCCTCTCTCCGTCCGGCAGCCTCGTTTCTCAGAGCCGCGGCAAGGCTTCGTATGGCCCAGGATGCGGCGCCCGCCGCTTCTTTCCCGGACAGGCCGCACGTTCCGGCGAGCCGGTGTCACATCGCGGGGTCCGGAAGGCGGTCATGACGAAAGCCCTCAGGCGGCTCAAAAGAAAGTCAATGTATCTAGGCCTCACTGCTCTTTCTTCTTACGATCTTTCTTCTCACGGAGGCTCCGGAGCCCCTCTGGTATGATAATCGCAAGAAATGAACCGTAGAGCTTTTCTCCATACATGCCTGGGCGGCGCCGCCACCCTTCCCTTATCCAGAGAGGCCCGCGCAGCCAGTTTGCCGAAGTCGAAAATCACGCGCATCCGGTATTACAAGACTCCCACCGATGCCGCCGGCAGGCCGAACACAAAGCAACCTCTCTTCAACCAGAGCACGAACGTGGTGCTGGTGGAGACTGATTCCGGCTTAGTGGGCGTGGGGGAGGGCGGCGCCCACAACACCATGGAGCAATGCGCCGGATTGTTAATCGGGCAGGACCCGTTCCGCACCGACAGGCTGTGGCAGATGATGTACCGGTCGTACTTCTATCCCGCGGGGCGCGAGAAGGTGCATGCCTTGGGCGCGCTTGACATGGCGCTGTGGGACCTCAAGGGCAAGGCGCTCGGAGTGCCCGTCTATCAAATGCTCGGCGGACAAAGCCGTGATTACGTCGAGTGTTACTCGACCGGCTATCCGGCGAAGGGAACGCCGCAAGAGGTGGCGCGGGCCTGCGTCGAAGCGGGCTTTCGCGCGTATCGCATCTCCACCGATTCGCGAGGGCCGGTAATGGACCGTTTCGACAACGTCAGGCGCACTTATGAACTCTGCCAGCAGGTGCGGGAGGGCGTGGGAAAGGACGGAGCATGGTGCATCGATTTCCATACGGAACTCGACATGCCTGATGCGGTGGCGCTGGCGAATAGGATTGAACCGCTGCGGCCTTACTTCGTGGAAGACCTGGTGCGGAGCGAGAATCCGGGCATCTACCGCATTCTGCGGCAGCAGGTGAAAGTCCCCATCGCCGTGGGCGAGCAGTTCGGTCCCAAATGGGATTGGAACGAACTGATCGAGAACAACCTGGTGGATTACGCGCGCGCCACGATACCCAACGTGGGCGGCATCACGGAGTTCATGAAGATCGCCGCGATGTGCGAAACCCATTACATCGGTCTGACGCCGCACTTCACGGGGCCGATTTCCGAGGCGGCGATGGTGCATTGCATGGCGGTCTTCCCCGGTCCCGGGCTGATGGAGATGGTAATGGGCGGCACGCGGCCATGGCCCTATCTGAATCACTTCTATGACCTGAAGAACGGTAAGCTATGGCCCAATGACAGGCCGGGCCTCGGCGTGGAAGTGGACACGGCGAAGCTCCAGCAAATCGGGGATTTCACGGAACACTATGACTTGACTCCCATGTTGAAGCGGCCCGATGGCTCGCTCACCAACTGGTAGCGCCAGAGACGCTCACGGGCAGGGCCGCCTGACGCCGGCGTCACACCGCCATCCCCTTCCACGCCTTCGCCGCCGTCAACCGCACCTTGCGATTCCCGCTCTTCAGCATCGGGTAGAGCGCCGCCGCCGCCTCGGGAGTCCCCAACCGCGCCAGCCCGATCACCGCCGCGCATTGCAGATGCTCTTCGGACCGCCCTATCACCGCCTTGTAAATCCGCATCGCCTCCGCGCCGTTGCCCTGCTGTCTCTGGTGATCCGCATAGCGCAGCATGGCATCCACATCCGCGCCCTTCGGCCACTGGAATGCGCCGGCGGGCTTTTTCCCGATCCTTCCAAAGGCGCTTACCGCCGCGCCCGCGATGCTCGCAATCGGGGACCGCATGGCAGCCACGCACAGGCTCACCGCCTCACCGGCGCGCCGGTGACCGAGCGCCGCCAGAATCCGCGGCTTGAACTCATCGGGCGCAGCGCGATAGGCGCCCACCAGCACCTGGTTCACTCCCTCGCCGGGGATTCGTTCCAGGCAGTAGATGGCCTCCTCCCGCAGATCCGCATCCGCCAGCCATTTCGCGATTGCCGCGGCTTCCGATTCCGGCGCAATGCCGGAAAGGAGCCGGCACGCGAGCACGCGCGCGGCCAGCGGATTCCCTGCTCCGCCGAGCCCCATCAGTTCCTTCCCCACCGCCCCGCGCCGCCCATCGGCTGGATCCTTCCCCACCGCGTGGACCATCGTCGTGATCGCTTCCCGCGCCGCTTTCGCTACGCCGGGGTTTGACGAGGCCGCGAGTTTCCCCAACTCCGCAATGGCAGACGCGTCCGCGTCCCCTGCCGCGCGCCACGCCGCGAACCGCACCTCTTTGTCGTCGCTCTGTATGTCCGCAATCAGTTTCTCATTAGCCATCGGAACATCCTCCCCTACAAGTGCCACGGCCCGCGTCCCGGCCTGGACAACAGCCGGTTCGCCTCATCGTCGTCCTTCACCCGCTCATTCACCGGGTCCCACTCGAGTTTGCGCCGCAACTGGAAGGCGATGTTGCCCAGGATGCACAGCGTCGCCACCCTGTGTCCCGCCTCCATGTGCATCACCGGCTTTTCCCGGGACTTCACGCAGTCGAGAAAATTCTCCATGTGCCCCGGGCCGCGGAACACCTTCACTCCGTCCCACGGAGCCGTGTAGTCCTTCGCTTTCTGCTCCGTCGCCGTACCCGCCCCATCGCCCAGCGTCACCGTCAGCCGCCCTTTGTCGCCGTGGTAGACAGCGCCGTACTGCGCCTGCAACTCCGTCGAAGGCTCGCCCGGCTGCGCCCACACCAACGTCCAATCCGGGTTCTTGAATTCGTAGGTCACCCGCATCGTCACGCCCGAATCGTACATCCCGTCGTGCGGCGGCTCGCCCGCCGCCTCGACGCTCACCGGACCCGTCGCGTCGCAATCCCTGATCCAGTTGGCGATGCTCATCACGTGCGCCCCGCGGTCGCGGATCTGCCCTCCGCCGAAGTCGATCATCCAGCGAAACTGCCCGTGCGTGTGCTTCACGTTGTAGGGCAGCCACCGCGCCGGCCCTACCCACATGTCGTAATCGAGCCCCTGCGGCGGCTCGGCGTCCGGCGTCCAATCCCCATCCGGACTCGCGTAGTGCCAGCACAGCACTTCCCGCACCTTCCCAAGCTGCCCGTTGCGGATGTACATCGCCGCCTGCCATGCCGCCGGTTGGGAACGCCCCTGCGAGCCGATCTGCACCACCCTCCCATAGCGGTCCGCCGCCGTCACCATCGCGCGGCCCTCTTCCACCGTGTTGCACGCCGGCTTCTCGCAGTACACGTCCTTCCCCGCCTGGCAGGCGAGAATGGTCAGCAGCGCGTGCCAGTGGTCGGGCGCGGCGATCACCACCGCGTCCACGTCCTTATCCTCGAGCAGCCTGCGAAAATCCTTGTACATCTTCGGACGCCCGCCAACCCGCGTCGCCGCCGCGTCCAACCTGCTCGAATCCACGTCGCATAACGCCACGCTCCGCGCCGCCGACTGCTGCCGCGTGCCGTCCCCGCCCAGGTTCGACGGCGCCGCAATTGCCTTCCCGAAATCCGCCTCCGGCCGAAGAAATCCACGCCCCCGGCCCCCGATGCCGATATGGCCCAGGTTGATGGTGTCGCTCGGAGCCGGACCCTGCATACCCATGGCGCGCGCCGGAACAATGTCGAACAGCGGCACGCCGGCCGCGGTATGAAGAAATGTTCTCCGGGATGGTGTTCGCATAAGATTGCCTGTCACAGAATACTGCGCTCCTTCCCACCCGCGCAAGCTCACTTGTTCACCCTCCATGCATTTAGGGCTGGAATTTTCCGTGAAAAAGACGATAAAATTCAATGCCATAGAAACAGGAGGGATGACACGTGAAGAGCTTTGCCTCTTTCCGCCGGAACCTTGCCCGAAAACCGTCCGCTGCTCTCGGTTTTCTACTTCTTCTTACCAGCGTTTCGCTGTCTGCCGCGCGGCTTACCGAAAGCTACGGGAAGCTCCCGCTGCGTTTTGAGCCCAATCGCGGTCAGGCGGACTCCCGCGTCCGCTTCCTCTCGCGCGGACCCGGCTACACCATGCGTCTGCTGGACAGCGGCGCCGAAATCGCGCTTGGCGCCGGGGGCAAGCGAGCGCTCGTCCGCATGCGCCTCGAAGGCTCCGTCCCGCCTGCCGAAGCGACCCTCCTCGAGCCGCTCCCCGGGGTGAGCAACTACTTCGCCGGCGGCGACCCCTCCCAGTGGCGCACCGGCATCCCAGGTTACGCCCGCGTCTCCTACACCGGCGTCTATCCCGGCGTCGACCTCATCTGCTACGGCAATCAGCAGCAACTCGAGTACGACTTCCGCATCGCTCCCCACGCCGACGCCCGTCGCATCCGCCTTGCCTATGACGGCGTGGATTCCCTCCGCATCGACCCTTCCGGCGACCTTCTCCTCGAAACTCCCGCCGGAATCCTCCGCCAGCACAAGCCGGCCGTCTACCAGGAGATTGACGGGCGCAAAGTGGAACGTACCGCAGGCTACCGCCTCGAAGCAGGGCGGAAGGTCACCTTCGCCCTCGGGCCTTATGACCGTTCCCGTCCCCTCATCATCGACCCCATCCTCGCCTACTCCACGTTCCTCGGCGGCATCGGCCTTGACCGCGCCCGCGGCATTGCCGTCGACTCCACCGGAGCCGCTTATGTCGTTGGTGAAACCACCTCCGCCACCTTCCCCACCCTTTCCGCGGCCCAGGGAACCGGCGGCGGCTCCATGGATGTCTTCGTCACGAAACTGAACCCCGCCGGCAATGCCCTCGTCTACTCCACCTACCTCGGGGGCTCACTCGATGACGCCGGTTTGTCCATCGCCCTTGACGCCGCCAACAACGCCTATATCACCGGCTACACACAATCCACGAACTTCCCCACCCAGGCAGCCGCGCGCGGCTCTTCCGCCGGAGGCACTGACGGCTTCATCGCCAAGCTTGGCCCCAACGGCAACACGCTCATCTTTTCCACCTACCTCGGCGGTTCCGGTGAGGACCGCGGAGTCTCCATCGCCGCCGATTCCACGGGCGCCTATGTCGCGGGGAACACCAGTTCCGCCGACTTCCCCACCGTCTCCGCTCTCTTCCCCTCCTATCGCGGCGGCACGCGCGACGGTTTCATCGTCAAAGTAGGAACCGCCGGAGCTATCGGATTCTCTTCTTTCTTCGGCGGCAGCGCCGATGATTCCGCCACCGGCATTGCTGTCGATTCCTCCGGCATCTACGTCGCCGGCTATACCTCGTCCACCGATCTCCCCCTTCAGGGCGCCCTCTACGGCGCATCCGCCGGCGGCGTCGATGCCTTCGCCGCGAAAATCAATCTCGCCGGCAACGCCATCACCTATTCCACCTACCTCGGGGGCTCCAGCGATGACCGTGCCACCTCCATCGCCATTGACTCCACCGGCGCGGCATACATCGCCGGGTGGACCTACTCCTCCAACTTTCCCCGCTCCTCTGCCTATAGCTCCACCTTCGGCGGCGTCTTCGACGGCTTCCTCACCAAGCTCAATGCCGCCGGCTCCGCTCTGGTCTACTCGACCTTCCTCGGCGGGAACGGCGAAGACCTCATCACCAGCGTCGCCGTCGACGCGAACAAC
>JADLBG010000463.1 GCA_020847895.1 Bryobacterales bacterium | reverse complement strand
TGTAATCGAGGAGCGTTTCGCGGGAAGAGCGGCCCGTGTTGCTGAGAATGCCCTGGTCGACCATCACGGGGACACCGGCGAGGCGTCCGGCTTCGATAGCCCGTTTGATGGCGTCCCAGCCGGGCTTTCCGAAATGAGCCAGCTTGATTCCCACAATGACGTCGCGGTTGTTGCGGATCACCTCGGCGGTCTTATCGGGCAGCATGTCGGCGACATTGCTTTCCGAAGCCGGGCCGGTCATTCCACCACCAGCGATATTGAGGAGGGCGAGAACGCGGGTCTGGCAGCGGGCCACAATTTTCTTTTTGAAGTCGTCGAAGGTGCGGTAACCGGGGCCGCCGGCATCGATGACGGTGGTGGTTCCGGTGATCAGGGCGGTGTCGTCGGGGAAGATGGCGCCCGAGTAGCCGTAGGAGTGGAAGTGGAGGTCGATCAAACCGGGAGTGATGAGGTAGCCCGAGGCATCCAAGACTTTTTTAGCCTCCGAGGCGGGAATGTCCGCGGCGACACGCGCGATGCGGTTGCCCTGAATGGCGACATCACGAACGGTGTTGATGTTGTTGGCGGGGTCGAGAACGCGGCCGCCTTTGAGGAGGATGTCGTATTGCTGCGCGGAAGCCTGAGCGCCGAGCAGGAGGAGGATCACAGTAAACATGGATGCAAACAGCATACAGCGAGAAGGAGGTGGAATGGGAAGCGGCGTGTGGAGAACGGGTTGCGGCTGAGGGATGCGGGGGACTGGCGGGGACACTTCTCGCAGATGTGCTGGAAAACGGTAAGAATTAGAGAGCATTTTTCGGGGAATTGGGTTACTTGCGCATCTGGTTGAGCATGTCCTGGATCTGGGAATTAAAGATTTTCGCCTCTTCTTCGGCCTGTTTGATGGTATCCTTGACTTCCTTCTTGAGGAGGGCCTGGGTTCGATGGGTAAAGGCTTGGGCGTTGGCGAGTTTGGGGGCGTCCTTGGGGAGCTGGTTGGGGAACTGCTCGCGGTAGAGGCGGTCATTCTGGAGACGGCGGAGTTCGGCAATGGCGCGATGGAAGGCGCGTTCGTTGGTGGTGCGGTAGCGCTGGAGGCGATCGGCGAGTTTCATGAGTTCGGGGTCAGTGGAGAAGATGAGGTCTTCGCCGGTTTGCTCGCCGAGGATGGTTTCCTTAAGGGAGATGTTGCGGAGTTTCCAGGCGGCGAGGATGAGTTCGTCGAAGAGGAGGAGTTCGGCATCGCCTTTGGGGGTGAATTCGGAGAGGAGCCGTGCGCGGAGCTGGTCAAATTCAGGCTTGTCCTGTTCGGTGAGGAAGAGGCGCTGGGAGGTGAAGCCGTGAGTGCGGGCGTTCTGGGAAGAACGGGCTTTGCCTTCGGGGGTAATGGGGCCTTGGGACTTGGCTCCGTTGCTGCGAGCGGCGTCGCTGTGAGCGGTGCTGATGGTGGACATAGTGTCGTACTCTGGCTTGGTTGTAGCACGCGGAGTTTGGGAGATTTGGGGGGTGGGTTTGTAAGTGGTTGTGGGGGAAGGGAGAAATATTTGTGGATTGAAGGGGAACGCATAATATTTTCTCGCAGACGCGCTGAGCACGCAGAGTTTTGATGGCAAGAAGCAGCGGCGCAGGGGAGGATATTCCGATGGCTCGCCGGGTTTTTGGGTTGGATGGATTGGTGAATCTTGACATCGGCGTATCGGTGCATCAACCTGATTGTGATGCGGACGACGGTTACGTTGGATGATGACGTTTATGAGGCGGTGCTGCATCTCTCGCGCTCGAGCGGGGAGCGGTTGGGGAAGGTGCTGTCGGAGATGGCGCGGCGGGGCATGAGCGCCGGGCGTGCACCACGCGGGAAATCGCGCCGCAGATTTCCGCAGTTTGAAGTGCCGCCGGGGGCGGCGATTCTTGCGGCGTCACGGATTCAGCGAGCAATTGATGAAGACGGACTCTCCTAGTACTCGAGGTGGCGCGATGGGCAGGAGCGGTGTTGGTCACGTTCGACACGAGGATGCGGGTTTTGGCGAGCGGCCGCGTGAAGGTGGAGGTTGCGGGGCTTTGAAGAAGGGGTACGGTATCCGAAGCCAGCGGATGTGAAGTCAAGGGCGACCGCTTGCGGGTTTATACTTGACGCATGGCTGGAACATACAAAGTTACGGAAATCGTGGGCACATCGCCGGTGAGTTTTGCCGAGGCAGTGAAGGCTGGGGTAGCGGAGGCGGCGAAGACGCTGCGGCACCTGGACTGGTTCGAGGTGGTGGAGCAGCGCGGACGGATTGTGGACGGCTCCGTTCAGGAATTTCAGGTGACGATCAAGGTGGGATTCAAGCTGGAGCGTTAGGGGCGGGGACGCCTTTTCAATTGCCGATGATGGAACCGTTCGGGCCTCGCTTGGGTCCGAAGTTGCCGTCTTCCAGGCTGCACGGGTATTTCGCCGCGGCCTTCTCGTTGACATCGATGCCCAATCCAGGCGCTTCGTTAATGAAGAGATAGCCGTTGCGGATGGTGGGAGTGCCGGGAAAAACCTCACGGATGGCGTCGCCATGTATCACCGAGCCCTCCTGGATGCCGAAGTTCGGCGCCGCCAAGTCCAGATGGCCGTTGGCCGCATGGCCGACGGGGGACAGATCGGCGGGAGCGTGCCACGCGGTACGGATGGCAAACCATTCGCCCAACAAGGCTAATTTCCAGGATTTGGTGAAACCGCCGATAGCAGGGACGTGGACCCGAATGAAGTCGATGAGGCGGCCCGTCACCAAGCCGACGTATTCCTGCTCACTGACGAACTTCTCGCTGGTGCCGATGGGGACGGTGGTGACCTGGCGGAGATTCTTCAGGTACCCGATGTCTTCCGGGTAGAACGGATCTTCGAGGAAATATGGGCGGAAGGGTTCCAGGCGCTTTGCCAAGCCGATGGTGGATTGGGGCGGCAACTGGCCGTGGAGATGCTGAATCAACTCGACTTCTTCGCCACAGGCCTTGCGCACGCCTTCGAAAATTCTGGGAATCTCGCGCACCCACTCTTCGGGGTCGATCACGACGTTGGTGGGCATGCCGGCGAGGGCGGGGGTTTCGGGGACCTTCCTGCCTGAGTAATTG
Organism: Bryobacterales bacterium; assembly: GCA_020847895.1. Taxonomy (GTDB): domain Bacteria; phylum Acidobacteriota; class Terriglobia; order Bryobacterales; family Bryobacteraceae; genus CADEFT01. Next base: position 855 of record JADLBG010000463.1, on the reverse strand, counting down.
AGACGAACGTGATGGAAGCCGCGTTCCTGAGTCTTCTTGACGCTCTCAGCCATTTCGGCGGCATCGCGTCCGGAGGCATCGGCGTAACACTGGATAGCGGACCTGGTCTTACCACCCAACAACTGGTAGACAGGCATTCCCGCACGCTTGCCCTTGATATCCCACAGGGCCATGTCAACCCCGCTGAGCGCGTAATTGTGAATTGGTCCAGTGCGCCAGAGCGTGCTGACGTGCATGGATTGGAACAAATCGCTGATCATCTCGGGATCTTTTCCGACAATGAACGGCCGCAGATACTTCTCAATGACGGCCGCGACGGCGGCGGGCCGAAAGACGAATGAAGCACAACCGAGACCATACAATCCGGGCTCACTGGTTTCCACCTTCGCGATGACCAGGCGCTGCATGAACGAAAAGGTTCCGTTGGCATATGGCGGGTTCGTCAAGATCACCTTGACATTCGTGATCTTGAGCGGCGGCAGCCCCCGCGTAGCCTGCCGGTAGGCCTGGGCAGCGGCGCTATCGCTTTCCGACACGCCCACGGCCCCCGCCGCCAACCCTAAACGAGAAATCCATTCACGTCGATGCATGACCACATCCTATGTCAGATTTATCATCCGCGCCGCAGCACGGCCCAAGCGGCATGGAAGCCGGGCATGGATCTGAGTGAGCGGCAGCTACAGACTATTATTCAACTGAGCAGCGGCTTGATGACGTTGCCGTGGATGTCGGTGAGGCGGAAGTGGCGGCCCTGGAACTTGTAGGTGAGCCGAAGGTGATCCACGCCGAGGCATTGAAGGATGGTGGCGTGGAGGTCGTGGACGTCCATGGGGTCGCGGGCGATGTTGTAGCTGA
>JADLBG010000462.1 GCA_020847895.1 Bryobacterales bacterium | reverse complement strand
GCCATTGACCTGATTGTTTGCAGGCGCTATCGTGAGAGTAGCCGCGTCCTTCAGGAGTAATTCCATTGTTGTATCGACTGGCCATCTGTGTCTTCCTATGCGGCCTGCCGGCCGCGGCCGCCGAGCAGGATGCGCTCGCCATCTCGGCGAATATTCAGGCGCGCCATCTCCCGTTCGGCACGATTCTCGATCCCGTATTCGACTCTTCAGGCAACGTGACCGGATATTCGCGGTGCGGAGACTCCGCCATCTGGACCGGCCATTACCTGGCGGCCGAAGCCTTCCGCTATCAGGTGACAAAAGATCCCGCGGCGCTGAGCAATGCCCTGGCGGCGCTGCGCGGAATCAAAGGGCTGGTGGACGTCACCGGATATAACAGCCTGGCCCGCTGCTACATTCCCAAGGACTCCCCTTATGCCGGGGGACTCATTCAGGAGGAATCGCGCCACGGCATATACGAAGGGCGCTGCCTCGATCGCGCCTGCCAGTGGGTGGGGAACACGTCGCGCGACCAGTACATCGGCGTTTTTTTCGGGTTGGGGGCAGCGTGGGAAATGATAGGCGATCCGGGCGTGCGGTCGGCCATCGGCGATCTGGTCACGCGGATGTTGAACCGGCTGCTCGATGACAACTGGGCGGTGATCATGCCCGACGGCAGCGTGAGCACGGTGTTCTGGCTCCGCCCCGACCAGAAGCTGAGCCTGCTCGCCATCGGCGCGAGAATCAACCCGGACCGTTTTTCTTCGAAATACCGCTGGAGCCGTTTCTTCGAAGGCAGTCTCACGGCGACGCCGGTCCTTCCCGAACTGGCTGACCCGCACGGGAGCTACTTCAAGTTCAACCTGGACGTGCTGACGTTTTACCACCTGGTGAGATGGGAAGGAAATCGCACGTACCACCGTTATTATGAGGACGCTTACAAGATCCTGCGGCGGACAATCGACGGGCACGGCAACGCGCACTTCAACATGATTGACCGCGCCATTCGGGGGCCGGATACGGGGCGTGATGAGGAGACGCGGGCGCTGCTCGAGCAATGGCTCCAACGGCCGCGCCGCGATGACTACATCGACCTGCGCGGAGTCTATGCGGCTTGCGGCGAGGATCGGGCATGCGATCCTATCCCCGTTCCGCGGCGCGTTCGGACGGACTTCCTATGGCAGCGCAGCCCCTTCCTGCTCTACGGCGGAGGCGAGGGCAAGATCGAAACCGCCGGAATCGACTACATCCTTCCTTATTGGATGGCGCGCTTCCACGGAGTGCTATAAAGAATACGCATGTGGATCGTGCTGGGACTCATGCTCGCCCTGCCGGCGCTCAGTCAGGTGTGCCGGCTGTCGGTGGCAGGGCTGAACCGCAACCGCAGGGTGGTCGGCACGATCACAGCAGAGTGTCCCAATCCCATTCACTCGGCGCCGTTCGGAAACTGGGGCGTCACCTCGAATTTCGGCGTGAAGCACGACGGCCACCAGTTCGACGGCTGGTGTCACAACACGCCTATTTGCGATAACGCGGGCAACTGCCGCACGGACTGCACCGACGGCTGGTATGAATGGAACAGTTGCACGAACCACGATCTCTACAAAGCGCCGAACTGCACTTTGTACAACTCAGCGGGGTGTACCGAGCAGGTGACGGCGACGGGAATCAACGTAATCGGGACGCAGACCGTGGACATTCCCGTGAGTTGCCCGTCGGCCTCAGCCGGAGCGGCCACCTACGACCAGGGGGGCTGCAACGAAGTGCGCCAGTATTCCCGCAACAACAATTTCCTGTCGCTCTACGAACTCGACCCCTTGACGGGCGATGAACTGGTGCAGAGCGTCTACTACCCTTCGCTGCTGATCCCGCTCGAGTGCAATGCGTGGGGATGCCCGGCCGCCGGCAGCGAATGGGCCAGCCCGATCGGATGGGACTCGCCGAAAGAGCCGGCCAAGGTCTTCGCGGAGATGGCGATGGTGGTGAACTCGGGAGCGTTCGTGGACAGCGGGAACGCGTGCCGGCTGGCCGTCCTTCCCCTGCGTGCGGTCTCTTCGGCAACCCTGTCCAACGGGATTGCGGCTCCGGATTCGCTTCTCACGTTGTTCACGCCGGACGTGACGGCGGCGACGGAATCCGCAAGCGGCATCACGCTGCCCACGACACTCGGCGGGGTGCAGGTGACGGTCACCGACAGCGCCGGCGTCAGGCGGACGGCTCCTCTGGCCTATGTATCGCCGCGCCAGATCAACATGGTTGTTCCGGTGGGGACTCGTGAGGGGACAGCGGCCGTGACGGTGAGTTCCGGAAACACGGCGCGGAGCACGGGAACGGTGGCAATTGCGAGGGTGCTGCCGGGCCTGTTCACGGCCAACGCCAGCGGCCAGGGCACGGCGGCGGCAGTGGGGATTCGCATCGATGCCGCCGGCGCGCAGACGTGGCAACTCTCGTTCGAATGTGCTTCCGGGGGCTGTACGGCGCTTCCGCTGGACCTGGGCTCCAGTTCCGATCAATATGTGCTTGCTTTGTTTGGGACGGGAATCCGCGGCGCCGGGATGGAAACCGTTCAGGCTTCCGTGGGTGGTATCGCGGCGCAGGTGCTCTATGCGGGGCCGCAACCAACCTTCGCCGGTTTCGACCAGGTGAATCTGTTGCTGCCGAAGTCGCTTGCCGGGCGCGGAGTGGTGGAGATTGTTCTTACGGCGGATGGCAAGAACGCCAATGCGGTCACCGTGTGGATCCAATGACCGCGTACAATATGCTGGATCCGCGGAAGACATCGAAGCGTTGAAGCGGCATGTGGAATGCGGCTTCGGCTACTCGATGCCGCCGGAATACGCGCCGCGCGGCAGGGCCCCCCGATTCTTCCGGACGTTTCGCGTGGCCGGCCACCGGGCCGTGCGCCACCATGCGCAGGCCTTGGGTCTGACTCCGCATCCGAGGCCGCCCACAACATCCATCGCGCGGTTCCTTATTGAAGTTCGCTTTCAGGGAGCCGAAGGCGAAGCGAAAGATAGGTTCGGAAGAGGATTGATTTTACGGCCGAAACCGAGCAACCGAGCCGTTCCGCCACCTCGTTGTAGTCGTAACCCTCGAACTTGTGGAGCAGGACGGCATCGCGCTGCCGCGGCGGGAGGGCGTGAATGGCCTTGTGTACCCGTCCTCGGGCCTCGCGTTCCATGTGGAGCCGTTCGGGATTCTGTGTCCGTTCGAGCGACCATTGATAGACCGGAACCGGATGAGCGGTCTCGAGGCTTTCCCTGCCGGCAAGGCGCTGTCTACGGATCCATTTCAGCGCGCGGTTCGTCGCAATGCGGAAGAGCCAGGTGGTGAACTCAGCGGTTGGCTCATAGCGCTCGCGCGCCTGAAACACACTCAGGAACACGTCCTGCGCCAGTTCCTCGGCGATATCCGCGTTGCGAACCATCCGCTTCAGATGTTGGATGAGCCTCCGGCGGTGCCGCTCCACCAGCACTTCCATCTGCTCGGCATGGCCGGCCTTCACCAACAACATCATCCGCACGTCATCGGAGATTGTTCGTTCGTTGGGAACCTCGCAATGTGTACCCTGCATGAGATCTAACCCAAGGATGTGCGGATGACACAAATGGTTTACACAAGGCCAGGGTCCTTAACAATTCTTTACCTGTTGCGGGAACACGCGAAGGATGTGCCGGTGGAGGAGATTGTCCGTTACATTGCGAGAGATGGATTCCTCGCACGTCGCAAGCGCATCCAGGTAGCGCGCGCCCATTTTGGCGGCAACCTTATAGCCAACGTGCAGGAGCTGACGCATGTGCGGGTTGTAGTCTTTGCACGTCTGGTCGTGGCGCAGGGCGGCGGTCATCCGCGCGGAAGTCCAGCTTTGCACATCTTCCGGCGCGGGCAGCCTCGCCGGGTCGACGTCGATGACAGCGGCGTAGGGAGCGCAGAGGGCATCGCGATCGTGATAAGCCTTCGCATAGACTTCCTTCGACATCGCTAGTCCTTCGCCGCCCGCCTCGGCGAGCCCGATGATCTCCTCGAGCCAGGTGGTGCCCGCGGTTTTCACGTGAACACCGGCTCCGGTCCGCGCAACCGCGTCGCGAATTGCTCCGTAGATGGAGAACTTGTCGCTGCCGGAATGGACGCTCAGCTTCAGATTGCCCGGAAGGGAATAGCGTTTCACGGCGTGGGCGATCACGGCAAGATCCGCCGAGAACTCCCGCGCGAACCCTTCCGGGTCGCCCACGAAATCCACACCCTTGTTGAAGCGGCCGGTGAACTTGGGGGCGATGGTCTGGATGGGGATGCCGTAATCGGCAATGGCCGCGAGGATGATGAGCAGTTCGGGCGGGGTTTGCGGGGCATCGGTCTCATCCATGGATACCTCGGTGATGAATGTCCCGGCGCCTTTCCGGTTCTCGATGTGGCGGTAGATCCGGCCGGCCTGAATCACCGCGGCCAGATACTGGGCGACGGTCCTTGCCGCGCCGTCCGGGGTAAACCGGATGGGCGTGGCCAATCCCTCCACCTCCATGTCGCCTGACAATTCGGGGCGCCGCTTCAGGAACGCCCGCACTTCCGCTTCGGGGGCGGGTTGGCCGATAGCGGAGGCGACGTCGATGGTGAAGAAGTCGCTTGATGAAAGGAATCCGCCGGCGGTGTCGAGGTTAATGTGGTCCGCGTCGACATGGTAGGGCTTGTTCCAGCCCAAGGCCTTCACCGCCGCGTCGGCCGCGTCGCGAACGCTTTGCGGCTGGGAGCCGACGATCCCGTGTTCCCGGAACGACTTGTTCCACACGGGGGAGATCGCGATGCCTCTTTCCGCCGCCAGAATGCAGGCGCGTAACTGCGCCTTTGCCTGGTGCGCGAAGCGGTCGCCCACGCCGAGAGAATAGCGGTCAAGTAGTAGCATGAATCCTGCCTGTCGAAAGTTCGTGTGTCCCGACAAAACAATTCTAATCCGCCGGACGCGCCCGCGACTTTCCGGTTTGACTACGCCGCGCGCGCGGACGTATAGTTTGGTTCTATGCGGAGATCCATCCTCCTCCGCATCCTGGAGACTTATCGTTAATGAGCACTTCCAGCCACTTGGAACCGCCCGTTGCGTTCCCGCCAGGCCCTTCCCTCGAGCCCGAGGCGATAGAGAACAGGGTTGCGGAGGAGTTAGCCCGCATCCCGTTCATCGACATGCATACACACCTCTTTCCCCCCGCGCTCGGGGAGTTGGGGCTGTGGGGCATCGACGAACTGGTAACTTACCACTACCTGGAAGCGGAGCTTTTCCGTTCGTCTTCCGTTACGCCGGAAGAATATTGGGCCATGCCAAAGCGCAGCCAGGCGGACCTCATCTGGCGGACGTTGTTTGTCGAGAATGCTCCGGTTTCCGAGGCGACGCGGGGTGTTGCCGCCGTGCTGCGGGCCTTCGGGCTACCCACCGGGGGGCCCAACTTGAATGAGGCGCGGGAGTATTTCGCCGGCCGGAAGCTGGAAGACCACATCGATCATGTCTTCCGCCTGGCGGGAATCAGCGAAGCCGTAATGACCAACGATCCGCTGGACCCGGTGGAAGGTCCGTTGTGGGAATCGGGAGCGCGGGGAAACAGGAAGTTTCATCCCGTTTTGCGGCTCGACCGCGTTTTGAACAGGTGGACGGATCACTGGCAGGTGCTTGCCTCGAAGGGCTACGGAGTGGACGCGGAGGCCTCGGGAAAGAGCATCGCGGAGGTGCGCCGGTTCCTTGCGGATTGGCGCCTCAGAATGCAGCCGGTGTATATGGCTGTCTCCTTGCCGGACACATTTCAATACCCCGAGGAGAGCATTCGCGGGCGGCTGTTGAAGGAAGCCGTGGTTCCCGCCTGCCGCGAGTTCGACATTCCGCTGTCGCTGATGATCGGCGTGCGCTATCAGGTGAATCCGGCTTTGCGGCTGGCAGGTGACGGCGCAGGAAAAGCGGACCTGCGCGCGCTCGAGCGCCTCTGCGTGGAATTTCCTTCGAACCGTTTTCTGGCCAGCCTGTTGAGCCGCGAAAACCAGCATGAGCTTTGCGTCTATGCCCGCAAGTTCCGCAACCTGATGCCGTTCGGGTGCTGGTGGTTTCTGAACAACCCATCGGTGGTGGAAGAGATCACGCGGGAGCGATTGGAGATGCTGGGAACGAGTTTCATTCCGCAGCATTCCGACGCGCGCGTGCTCGAACAGGTCATCTATAAATGGAAGAACACGAGGCGGACGCTGACGCCGGTTCTCGCCAACTCTTACCGCCTGCTGATGGAGGACGGGCGCGCCGTGACGCAGGCGGACATCCACCATGACATCACCCGGCTTTTCCGAACGAACTTCGAAGCGTGGGCCAGGTTAAAATGATCGCCGAAAAGCAATCCGCGAATACGCGCACAATTCCTCACTTACGCTGGTACATCTGCGGATTGTTGTTCTTCGCCACCACCGTAAACTACATCGACCGGCAGGTGTTGGGAATCCTGAAACCGGTTCTCGAAAAGCAGATGAACTGGTCGGAAGCGGACTTCGGCTGGATGCTCTCCGCGTTCAACGGGGCCTACGCCCTGATGATGCCGCTGGCCGGACGCCTGATGGATTGGCTGGGCACACGGGCCGGTTATGCGTGGGCTGTGTTCGTGTGGACGCTGGCGGCCATGGCGCATTCGCTTGCGGGGACGGCGGCGCAGTTCTCGATTGCCCGTTTCTGCCTCGGCATCGGCGAGGCGGCGAATTTTCCGGCGGCGATCAAGACGGTGGCCGATTGGTTCCCGAAACGGGAGCGCGCGCTGGCTACGGGCATCTTCAATAGCGGAGCCAACGTGGGGGCCATTGTGGCGCCGCTCATGGTTCCATATCTGGCCGCGACGTTCGGGTGGCGGTCCGCATTTCTCGTCACGGGCAGTCTCGGCTTTCTCTGGATCGTGGCGTGGGTGACGCTTTTCCGCGAACCGGCGGAGCACAAAAGGCTGAGCGCGGCGGAGAGGCAGTGGATTGCTTCCGACGGCGAAGAGGAAGCTCCGCGCAAGGTGAAGTATCTAAAGTTGCTCGGCAAGCGCGCGGCGTGGGCGTTCCTGGTGGGCAAGTTTCTCACCGACCCCATCTGGTGGTTCTACCTGTATTGGACGCCGGGATTCCTGAACCGGCAGTACGGGCTCGACATCACGCAGTTAGGTCCGCCGCTGATTGTCATCTACCTGCTGGCCGATGC
>JADLBG010000461.1 GCA_020847895.1 Bryobacterales bacterium | reverse complement strand
CGGACATGATGGTGGACGTGGAAGGTGTGCGTCTGCACCTGGCGCATCCGGATGAACTGCCGGTGCAGTGGGTGGGACAGGAAGAGGTGATGCGCCAACTGCTGGCCGCCTGGCTGGTGGTGGACGAGCGGGATCTGCCGATGAACCCGAGGCTGGTGGGCAAGCCAGGGGTGGGGAAGACGACGCTAGCTTATGCGGCGGCTCAGCGGCTGGGCCGGGATGTGTATATCCTGCAAGCGACGGTGGACACGCGGCCGGAGGATCTGATTATTACTCCGGTGATTGAAGAGGCGGGAAAACTGCGGTACGTGGCTTCGCCGCTGGTGTCGGCGATGCTGCGCGGAGGGATTGCGATTCTGGACGAGGGGAATCGCATGCCGGAAAAATCGTGGGCGAGCCTTACGCCGCTGCTCGACAACCGGCGGTATGTGGAGTCGATCGTGGCGGGAGTGAAAATCAAGGCGCATCCGGATTTTCGCATGGTGGCGACGATGAACGACGATGCGTCGACATTTGATCTGCCGGAGTATATTCATTCGCGGTTGCAGCCGCAGATTCTCATTGACTTTCCGGAGCGGAACGAAGAGATGGCGATTCTGCGGGAGAACCTGCCGTTCGGGGAAGAACGCATCCTCGAGTACGTGACGGACTTTCTGCAAAACGCGCATGCGGCCGATGAGCGGTACACGGTGCGGGACGGGATCAACATGGCGAGGTTCGCGATGAAGCTGCAAATGCTGGCCAAAGACGAGATCAGCTACCGGCAGGCGCTGCATACATCGCTGCTCGAGACACTGGGGGAAGAGGCGCTGCGGTATGCCCCCCGGCCTTGAGTTTTTCGATCCGAACAACCTGACACGGGGCAATTTCACCTATTTCCCGGTGGTTCCGGGGCGGTTGGAGTTTACGCTGCGGGTGCGGGAGGCGATTCTGACGGCGCAGCCTCGCGTGGTGGCGATCGAATTGCCGGGGTGTTTCGAATCTTCGCTGCGGCAAGCGCTGCGGCGGCTGCCGGAATTGTCGGTGTTGTTGTGCGCGCCGCGCGGGGAAGAGGATTACGCGGAAGCGGGATACTTTCCGGTGGAGCCCGCCGATCCATTTGTGGAAGCGGCACGGACCGCAATGGAGGTGGGCGCGCGGCTCCTGCTGCTGGAGCCGGATTCGAATGAGCGGCCGCATGTGGCGGGGCGTTATCCCGATCCCTATGCAATCGAACACATCGGGTTGGAGAAGTACATGGAGAGCTACCGGCTGTTTCCGCAGCCGCGTTCGGAGAGCATGGAGCAGCACGCCGCGGCGATGGCATGGAAACTGCAGGGCGCGGATCCGGAGGCGGCGACGCTGGTGGTGCTGTCGCTGAATCTGCTGGATCCGGTGCTGGATGCGATGGAGGCGCCGCAGCCCGCGCCTCCGCCTCCGGAGGCTCCACTGGGAGTGAAGCTGCTGAATCCGCATCCGGATTGCCTGGCCGAGATCACCATGGAGACACCATGGCTGCAGGAGCGGTACCTGCGATGGCGGGAATACGCGCAGGGCAGGTTTCTCGACCGGCCGCGGCTGCAATATGAGCTGCTGAAGGAAGCCGAGCAAGCCTATGAGGCGATGACTGGCGATAAGCTCTCGCACTGGCAGCGGCGCATTCTGGCGCGGTACACGCGGAACCTGGCGAGCATTTCGGGCGAGCTTGTGTGTGGGCTGTATGATTTGACGGTGGCGGCGCGGTCTATTGTGGATGACAACTACGCATGGGAAGTCTGGCAGACGGCGAACCGCTACGCGGCGCAGCGGGACCAGACGGATGCGCAGACGGTGAGGTTATCGGCGGACGAAGTGTTCCTGGAGACCAAGCGCGTGCGGATCCGGCGGCGGCTGCCGCGCCCGAAGCATCTGACGCGGCCGTTGAATCTTAAGCCCAGGAAACGCGAGAAGCAGCCGGGCGAATGGGCCAGAGAACTGGATGGAAATGCGATCTGCTCATATCCGCCGGAAGATATCGTGATTGAGGATTACGGCCGGCTTCTGAAGCAAAAAGCGAAGCGGCTGCTTTCGGAGGAGCGCACGCGCGTGGAGCCGTTCTCGACGTCGCTGCACGATGGGATCGACATTCGCGAGACGATTCGCAATTGGCATCAGGGCAAGATTTTTGTGCGCCAGATGCAACGCCTGGCGGGGGACGTGGGTGCGGTGTGCATCATTTTCGATGAGGATCCGCATGACCGTTACCGGTATTTGACGACCTGGCTGGGGGAGAACCAGAACGAATCCGACATGGCGTTCTATTCGACGCATCCCTTTGAGCACATGGTGGGGCCGGGAGTGGGGCGGGCCGAATACGGAGGTCTGTTAATGACGCTGCCGCCGCGGCGGATGTTCGACGTGTGGCATGATCCGGATTATCAATTCGCGGAGACGAAGGCAGAGAGGCTGTTAATGGCGGCGCTCGATTATTCAGTGGACCGTCACGTGGTGTATGCGGCGTCGCGGCCGCCGAGAAGCGTATTCCGCTCGATTGCGAACCACCTGGGGCGGAAGATTCTGTATGTTCCGCTGGGGCAGCTATCGCCGGCGAAGCTGAAGAAGATCCGGGTGGTGCATGTGCTGGACGGCTATCAGCGGCGGGAGACGGCGAAGGATTACATCTGGTAGCGCCTCATCCGGAGGTGATGTGGACCGTGATACAGTTTCAGCAAGGAGAACTCCATGGCTCAATTCACTCGACGCAGTTTTCTGAAGACCGGCGTGGCCGCAACGGTATTGCCGGGCGCGGGCGCGTTTGCGGCGAAAACGCGGGCCGCGACGGACTGGGTGACGTTGGGAAAATCGAATGTCAAGGTGACGCGGCTGGCCTTTGGAACCGGCTCCAACGGCGGGCGGGTACAGCGGGAACTTGGCCAGGAGGCATTTACGAAACTGGTGCGGCACGCCTATGACCGCGGCATCCGGTTCTTCGAAACGGCGGAGAGTTACCGCGGGATGCCGGAGATGCTGGCTACGGCGTTGAAGGGAATTCCGCGCGACAGCTATAAGCTGATGACGAAGTACAGCACGTCGGCGTCCGGCGATCCGGCTCCGAAGATCGACCTGTTCCGCAGGCAGTTGAACACTGAGTATATCGACATTCTGCTGCTGCACTGTTTGCGGCCGCCGACGTGGAAGGAAGACTACCGGAGCCTCGAGGAGGGGTTCTCCGAGGCGAAGGAGAAGAAGGTCATTCTTGCGCACGGGGCATCCGTGCACGGGCTTCCGGCTTTGCGGACGCTGCCCGGCAACCAGTGGCTGGACGTCACACTGATGCGCGTGAACCATAATGGGACGCGGATGGACACGAACAGCACTCGCGACGAGGCGGCGCTGGGCAATGTCGCGGAGGTAGTTTCGCACGCACGGCAATTGCACGGGCAGGGATCGGGCATCATCGGGATGAAACTGGTTGGCGAGGGGCGGTTCACAAACCCGGAAGACCGCGACGCCTCGATGAAATTCGTGTTGAACCTGGGATGCGTGGACGCGGTGACAGTGGGGTTCAAGAGCCCCGCCGAGATTGACGAAGCCATTGAGCGGATCCACCGGGTGATGAATTCCTGAGTGTCCGCCGCGCCGAGTGACAGGTTGAGAGAATGAACAGACGTGATGCTTTTCGGAATCTGGCGGCGTTTTTCGCGGCTTCGCCGCTGACGCGCGGGCAACAGGACATCCCCGATACGCGGGAGCGTTATCCGGCGCTTGATGAACTGGTGAACGTGTTCGAATTCGAACCGTTGTGCAAGAGCCGGATTCCGAAGCCGAGCTACGACAACATTGCCGGCGGCGTGGACAATGAATGGTCTCTGCGGCATAACCGCGAGGCTTTTGACCGCATCAGCTTTCGGCCCCGGGTGCTGGTAAACACGTCGCGGATGGATCTGTCCACGACTCTGTTCGGAACAAACCTGGCGTTCCCCGTTTTGATCGCGCCCACGGCGGGGCACCAACAGGCGCACCCCCAGGGAGAACTGGCGACGGCGCGGGCCGCCGCGGCGGCGAAAACGGTCATGTGCGTGAGCAACAACTCGAGCTATTCGCTCGAGAAAGTGGCGGAGGCGACGAACGCCGCCAAGTGGTGGCAGCTTTATCCGGCCGAGGACGACGAGGCGACGCGGGGACTCGTGAACCGGGCGGTTTCCTCCGGATACAAAGTGATAGTGGTGACGGTGGATGTCCCTTATCTGGGGCATCGGGAGCGGCCGTTGCGAGACGCGCCGCGCGCGCCGGCGGTCCGCGGGGAAGGTTCGCGAAGCAAGCGCGCGGAAGAGGCTCCGGCCCATCCCTACGGCTTGCAGGCGCGGCCGTCATCGACGTGGGACTGGACGTATCTGGCGAGAGTGAAGGATTGGGCGAAGACTCCGGTGCTGGTGAAGGGAATCCTTACCGGCGAGGATGCCGAACTGGCGGTGACGCATGGGGCCGACGGCGTGGTGGTATCGAATCACGGCGGCCGCCTTCTCGACTACGCTCCCGCCACGATCGATGTATTGCCGGAAGTGGTGCAGGCGGCGGGAAAGAAGATTCCGGTCATCGTCGACAGCGGGTTCCGCAGGGGGACGGACATTCTGAAAGCGCTGGCGATCGGCGCGAGCGCCGTGCAAATCGGGCGGCCCGTGTTATGGGGACTGGGGGCATACGGGCAGCCGGGCGTCGAGAAAGTGCTGCAACTTCTGGAGACGGAACTGGCGCTGGCGATGGGGCTGTGCGGAAAGGCGACGATCGGCGCAATAGACAAGAGCCTGATCCGGATGGAGCGCTGACACAGCGTATAAGATGGATTCTGAGCATTGCATGAATCTGTCGAATCCTTTCTCACTTGCCGGCAAGACGGCGCTGATCAATGGAGCAAGCCGCGGCATCGGGCTGGCGATCGCCCAGGGCGCGGCCGCCGCGGGGGCCAATGTGATCCTGGCGTCCCGGTCTCTTCCTCAACTGGAAACGCACGCGAAAGAACTTCGCGACCGGGGCTTGCTCGCCGAAGCGAGGAAGCTGGACATGGCGGACAACGCGTCGATTGACGCCGCCGCGTCCGCGCTGCCCGAGGTGGACATTCTGATCAACGTGGCGGGTACGAATATCCGCAAGCGATTCACGGAATACACGCAGGAAGAATACGAGACCATCATGCAGACGAATCTGCATGGCATTGCGCGGCTGACGAAACTGGTGGGCGGGCGGATGGTGGAGCGCGGCAAGGGCGGCAAGATCGTTCACATCGGCAGTTTGATGTCGGTGCTGGGATTGCCCTACCTGACGGTGTACGCGATGACGAAGAGCGCGCTGGCGGGGTTGACGCGCACGCTGGCCGCCGAATGGGGACGGCACAACATTCAAGTGAATTGCATCGCGCCGGGCTTCATCATTACGGATCTCAACCGGGCGATGTGGCAGCAGCCTGTCATGAAGCAATGGTTGAAGACCGCGCAGGCAAGTCCGCGAACGGGCGTGCCCGAGGACATTGCCCCGGTGGCCGTGTTTCTCAGCAGCGCCGCTTCGGACTACGTTACGGGGCAGGTGATTGCGGTGGATGGCGGATACACGACGACCTCGGTCTGGCCATTCGAGGTGTGAGGTGAATGTTGTTTCTTCGCTGAGGGCCGTGGTCGCGGGGTGCATTCTGCTGGGCGCGGCGGCGGCGCAGCAAAAGCTCGCCGGGCCGGCTTCGAACGATGCCGATTTTATATGCCCGATGGACAAGGACGTGCGGGAGAAGCAACCGGGGACGTGCCCGCGTTGCGGGATGAAACTGATTCCCGGTATACCCGATTCCTCGGAGTACCCCGTGTATTTGAAATTGTCGCCGCGCGCTCCAAGGCCGGACAAGCCCGTGGGCATGACGTTTCGCGTCGAGGATCCCAAGACACATGCCACGGTCAGGAAATACGAAATCGTTCACGAGAAGCTGTTTCACCTGTTTCTGGTGAGCGATGACCTGAGCTACTTCGCCCACGAGCATCCCACGCCGCGGCCGGACGGCACGTTCGTCTTCGACGCGAAGCTTCCGCAAGCCGGGCCCTATCGCGTGGTGGCGGATTTCTATCCCGCCGGCGGAACGCCGCAGATGAACATCAGCACGATGTACGTTGCCGGGCAGGCTGTTCCGAAGAAGCCGCTGGCAGCCGACCTGAGGGCGCAAACCGGGGGGAATCTGAAGGTCTCGATTTCCACGGAGCCGCCGCAACCGCTGGCCGGATTCAAGACGCTGATGTTTTTTCAACTGGAGCCGGCCGATGGCGGGGCGTTTGAACTGGAGCCGTATATCGGGGCATGGGGCCACATGCTGGCAGTGAGTGAAGATCTGGTGGATTTCATCCACACGCATCCGTTTATTGCCGATGGCGGGCCGAAGGTGCAGTTCAACATGATCTTCCCGCGCGAGGGGATTTACCGGGTGTGGGTGCAGTTTCAGAGCAAGGGGCAGGTGAACACGGTGGCGTTCAATGTTCCGGTGAAGGAATTGCGCTGAGGGATCAGAATACCTCTCGCGCCCGGATCTCCGCTTTCGTCGCGAGGGAGAAGCGTTCCTCCACTTCGGCGTGGCCGGAAATCAACGCGGCCACATGTTCGCCTAATGCGGGACCGTGCTTGAATCCGTGTCCGGAGCCTCCGCCCACCAGCCACACGTTGTTGAAGTCCGGGTGGCGATCGATGAGAAAATTGCCGCTCGAGGTGTTTTCGTACTGGCAAACGCGGGACTCCAGCAGCGGAGCATCGCGCAAATCCGGATAGCGCGCGGCGAGGTAGACGCGCACATCCGCAATACCTTGCGGAGTGAGTGTCCGATCTCCCGAGTCCGGGTCGAACAACGGACCGTGCGCGTCCATGGCGATCTTGTAGCCGCGGCCATCGAGTTCGGGAAAGCAGTAGGGTTTACGCGGGTCGGTGAGATCGAGGCAGACGGGAAATTGCCCTGGGGTGAATCGTCTGTCGTCCGCTCGCGGCCCGAAGAACATCACTTCCTGCCGGGTGGGGCAGATGCGGCGGCCGAGGAATAGAGGAAACAATTTAGGCAGCCACGGGCCGCAGGCAAAAACAAAGGCTCCGGCTGCGATCTTTGTTCCGCTGGCAGTGACTGCTTCCCGAAGTACGCCAGCGCCGGCAGGGGCCGCTATCACTTCAGCAATTTGATGGACACCTGACCTCGCACCCTCGGCCGCCACCGCCTGCACGGCGCGGCGCGCCATCAGGGCTCCGCTGCGTGGTTCGAACAGCCCCCAAGAGTGTGGGGCGCACGTGATCCGCGGATAGCGGGCAGCCAGTTCGGATGCCGGCAGGGTTTCAAATTCCACCCCGTGCTTCTCCAAGAGGCGCTTGGTGTGCCCGGCGTACACATCGTCTTCAAGCGCCATCCATAACACTCCTGTCTGCTCGAAGAGGCGCTGCCCGGTTTGCCCGGCAAGTTCCTTCCAATGGACGAGAGAGCGGATAGACCACTGCGTGTAGATCTCATCGGGTCCGTATCCCATGCGGATGATGCGCGATTCGCCGCCGGAACTGGAACGGCTGTTTCCGGGACCATAGGGGTCGAGCAGGACGACGGAGGCTCCGGCGCGGCGCAGCCACAAGGCTGTCCATGCGCCGAAGACGCCGGAACCGAACACCGCAACGTCGCAGGTCACCATGGGAATGTCCTCCGTTTGTAGCATAAAAGCCCCCGCACGTAGCGCTATACTCGCAGTTTCAGATGTTCCACTTTCTCTTTTTCCTGCTATTGGCGCCAGGCTTCGCGCAGGGCGCGGAGATCGCGCTTCCGGCGGCATCCTTCGAGCGTACAGGAACGCTGCATGCCGCCTACCGCACCGGCCAGTTGGCGACCGGCGCCGGGGAACTGACCGTTCGCTGGACGGACGCGCACGGGCGTCTCATCGAGAACCGCCGGATCGAGGTGAAGCTGAACGATGAAAATCAGGTCAGCTTTACGCTCGATCTCGGGCGGGCCGCCGCCATGCGAAACCAGTTGACCGCGCACTTTCTGTTCGACGGAGCCAATAAGCGCGGGCAGGCGGACCACCGCGAGGAAGACGCTAAGGCGGAGTTCATTGCCCGTCCGGCGAACCGCTCCTGGTGGGACTACGAGATCATCATGTGGCAGCATCGCAAGCCTGCCCAGGTGGCGGCGCTCAAGACCATCGGCATCAGCGGGGGACAATGGGTGGGGCGGAACCGCTCGCTGCCTGATTTTCTGTTGAACAACGATCTGCGCTGGTATGCGGAAAATATCGCCACGGATTTCTATTCCGAATACCATCGCTATTTCCCGGACCGGCGCAATGATTGGAGGTTTCTGGAGGCTCGGGAGCAGTACAAGAAAGACAGAAGCAGCAAGGAGCCGTTCAAGCGCCGTCCGAGTTTGAGCGATGCTTCCTGGCTGGCGATGGTTCATGACCGGTTGGTGGAGAGCGCGAAGTTCTATGCGCCGTACCGGCCGTTCTTTTACAGCCTGGGGGATGAAAGCGGCATTGCGAACCTCGCTGCCTTTTGGGATTTCGACTTTTCCGACGAGTCCCTTGTGCCGATGAGGCGCTGGCTGCGCGAACGGTACGCCACGCTGCGCGGCTTGAACGAGCAGTGGGGGGCGGGTTTCCAGAATTGGGATGCCGTCATTCCGCCCACCACCGATGAAGCGATGAAACGGCAGGGGGAGAATTTCTCCGCCTGGAGCGACTTCAAGGAGTGGATGGACATCGCCTACGCGAGCGCGCTGAAGATGGGCGCGGATGCCATCCACAGTGTCGATCCGGAGGCGTACATCGGGATAGGCGGAGGGCAGATGCCGGGCTGGGGCGGATACGACTATTCCCGCATCACCGAGTCGCTGAACGCCATTGAGCCCTATGACATCGGCAACAATATCGAGATCATACGGTCGTTAAGTCCGAAAATGGCGGTGTTGACGACAGCCTTCGCGACGGGGCCATGGGAGAAGCACCGCGTGTGGTACGAATTGCTCCACGGCAACCGCGGCCTGATCATCTGGGATGACAAGTCAGCCTTCATTGGCGAGGACAACGCCATCGGCCCCCGAGGGAAGGAGACCGCTCCTTATTACAAGGAACTGCGCGGCGGACTGGGCGCGCTGCTGATCAACAGCCGGCGCGTCGCCGATCCGATTGCGATTCACTATTCGCAGCCGAGCATGCGGATCGAGTGGATGCTGGCGCAGCGGCCAAAGGGCGAGAACTGGGTGCAGCGAAATTCGAGCACCGAATACCGGGACAGCAACTTTCTCCGGCTGCGCGAATCGTACTGCCGGCTGATTGAGGATGAAGGTCTGCAATACAACTTCGTTTCCTACCGCCAGATGGAGCGGGGAGAACTGGCGCGAGGCGGATATCGCGCATTAATCCTGCCCCGCTCGACGGCCGTATCCGAAGCGGAGGCGCGCGCGATGCGGGAGTTCGTCGAACGCGGCGGCACGCTGATTGCCGACGGCCAACCGGCCGCTTTCGACGAGCACTGCCGCCGGCTTCCCAAACCATGGCTGGCCGATCTGTTCGAGCAGAAGCCCGAGAGAGCTGTCCTGGTCAAGACTGATGTTCTCAACTACCATCAGGACCGTGTGGTGGGCAAGGAGGGGGAGGTGAAGCGGATGATGGGGGAACTGCTGGGGCGGGCGGGGATCAAGCCGGAATTCGCGGTGACCGATTCTTCGGGCAAGCCGGTGACGGGAGTGGAGACGCACGTGTTTCATAACGGGGGTGTTCGTCTGGTCGCGCTGCTGACGAATCCGGAATTGCGGATTGATGAACTGGGACCGCCGGAGTTCAAATCGAATGACCGGTTCGCGAAGCCAGTGACCGTGCGGCTTCGGTTGCCCGGAGAGCGATTCATTTATGATGTACGGGGGGCGAAAGAACTCGGCCGGCGAAAGGAAGTGAGTGTTACGCTCGACCCTTACGAGCCGGCGATCTTCGCCGTCGCAGCCGAGGAGATCCCCGCGATGCAGATTGCTGCCCCCGCGCGTGTGCCGCTTGGCGGAAGCGTTGAGGTGAGCATCCGGTTTGCAGCGGCAACGCCGGCGGAGAACCACGTGCTTCATGTCGATGTGGTGAATCCTGCGGGGAAAACGGCGTCGTTCTATTCGGGCAATCTGCTGGCGCATGGGGGAACCGCGGCCAAGCGGATCCCGCTTGCGCTCAATGACCCGCCGGGCCGGTGGGAGGTCCGCGTGAAGGACATTCTCAGCGGACAAACGAAAACATTGGCCTTCGAGGTGTATTGATGAAACTTCTCTTGTGCGCGTTCCTTCTGACGAGCAGCGCCGTGGCGCGCGCGGAAACGGCGGCGCCCACACTGGAAGCCATCCTCCGCGACGTGCGGGCTACCTACAATTCCGGGCAGGCGATGGACTACATGCGCCATGTCTACGCCAACGACCGCTATTTCACATTTCCTCGTTTTCAAGCCACCGCGGAGTATCTGAAGGCGGAGATGGAGAAAGCGGGTCTGCGCGACGTGGAGATTGTGGGCGCGCCCGCGGATGGCGTCACGCAGTCGGGCTTCTGGACCATGCCCCTTGCATGGGATGTGAAGAGCGCGCGGTTGGAGATACTCGAATCGAGTCTGCCCGAGGCGAACCGCGTGCTTGCGGACTATGAAAAGGTTCCATCCTCCCTGGGCATGTGGAGCGGACCTACGCCGCCGCGCGGCGTCACGGCGGAGATTGTCGAAGTGAAGAAAGCCGACATCGGCCGACTGGGGCAGATGGACCTGCGCGGCAAACTGGCGCTCACCGAGGTGAACCCAGCCAATATCAAGTGGCTTCTGGTGAAGGCGGGCGCGCTGGGGGCGATCAACACATTCACGGAGAATCCTTCGCTGACGGATGGCCGCCAGTGGGTGAACGCCTGGGGCGACGATGGCTGGGCGTTCACCAGGAGGAGCACGCCGCTGTTGTGCTTTTCCATCACGCCGCGGCAAGCGTCGCTGGTGCGCAAACTGCTGGCGCGCGGGCCGGTGCGTGTCAGGGCCGCGGTGGATGCGCGCTACTACGCGGGGACATATCCCTACGTCACCGCTGTCGTTCCGGGAACCGGGCCGGAGGAGGTGTTGACGCTCGGCCATATGGCGGAGCAGGGCGCGCAAGACAACGCCACCGGTGTAGCCGCGACTCTGGAGGCGCTCGGCACGCTGCATCGATTGATCGGGGAGGGAAAGCTGCCGCGTCCGAAGCGTTCGATCCGCATTCTTGCGATGGGGGAGATGTACGGCTCGATGCATTATGTGGAGCACAACCGCGAGCGTATCCATCGCACGGTGGCCGCCATGTGCGTGGATACACCGGCCGCCTCGTATGATCTGGCGGGCACGGAGTACAGCTTCTACATGAACCCGCATGTGGCGAAGGATTTCACCGATGCGTTCATTCTGGAGGTTGCCGCCAGCCACCTGCGTACCGTGGGGCGTCCGTGGCATGAGAAGCCGTTCACCACCGGCACGGATACCTACCTGGCGGAGCCGATGGTGGGCATCCCGACCGTGTGGGGCTATAGCGGCAGCGGCGTCGAGACGCACCACAACAGCGAAGACACGCCCGGACGCGTGGATGAACGCTCACTGCGCGACATCTCCGTCATTGACGCCGCCTTTCTCTACTACATTGCCAACGCCGGCGAGCCGGAGGCCTTGTGGCTGGCGCGGCTGAGCGAGAGCCGGGGGTACCGGCAGATGCTGAAAGCCGTCGAGCAATCGAAGGAGCATCTCGATTACGCCTTGAACCGGGAGACGCAGGCGGTCTCGAGCGTGCTGCGCCTGGCGCCGGAATCCCGCCGTGAGGAATTGCAGGGCAAACTCGCTGGGATGATTGAGCGCCTGCACCGGTTTCGTGATCTGCAATTAGCCCGCACCACGGACCGCGTGGAGATTACGGCTGCTCCGGCGGACGCCGTCAAAATCATTGTGAAGCGGAAACGTTTCGGCACAATCCCGCTCGATGACCTGCCGCGCGAGCAGTGGGGCAAGTTTCCTTCGGGAGCGTGGGCGGCCATTCCGACCATTGCTCTTTACTGGTGTGACGGGCGCCGCAATCTTGCCGAAGTGGCGCGGCTGACGCAACTTGAACTCGGCAGGACGGACTTCGACTTTGTCGGGTATTTCCGTTTCCTCCGTCAACACAATTACGTCGATTTCGTGGAATGAGCATCAGGTACGATTGGAGACTTATGACGCCAAACACGCTGGTTCTAGTGTTGTTCCTGTCCTTGCCCGCCATGGCGGATACCGTTTCGCCGCTGTTGGCGCGAGGGTACACGGTGACGCCGCAGCCCCGGGTGGTGAAGCTGTCGGCGGGCGAATTCGTGTTCTCTCCGGATTGGAAACTGGAGTTGCAGGGCGTTTCCCCGGCCGATTCCGCGCTGGAGATGCTGCGCCAGGAGTTCGCGGAGCGCTTTCACCGGACGCTGACGCCTTCATCGAGCGCCGCCGGCGTGCTGCGGCTGGTGATCGCGCCGGGGTCGGCGAGCGTGGGCAAGGCACAGGATCGCGAGCGGGACGTACTGGCGCGGCAGGCCTACAAGCTGGATCTCGGCTCCAATCGCATCGTGATCAGCGCCAACGCGCCCGCGGGCCTCTATTATGGCGTTGCCACGCTGGCGCAACTACTCAAACCGCGAGACGGCCGGTTGGTCTATCCCGAGGCGCACATCGAGGACTGGCCTGACCTGCAACTGCGGCAGATCTATTGGGATGACGCGCATCACCTGGATCGCCTGGATACGCTGAAACAAGCCATCCGCACGGCGGCTTTCTTCAAGATCAACGGATTCGCCCTGAAGCTGGAGGGGCACTTCCAATTCAAGAGCGCGCCCGCGCTGGTGGAGCCGTACGCCATGACGCCGGCCGAGTATCAGGAACTGACGGATTATGCCTTGCGCAGGCACGTGCAACTGATCCCGTTCCTCGATGCTCCCGCGCACATTGCCTTCATCCTGAAGCATCCCGAATACGCGAAGCTGCGGGCATATCCGGACAGCAATTATGAATTGTGCGTCACCAATCCCGATTCCTACAAGCTGCTGCACGGGATGTATCAGGATCTTCTGGATGCGAACAAGGGCGGGAAGTATTTTTATCTTTCGACGGACGAGCCCTACTACATCGGCATGGCGGATAATGCGCAATGCCGCGAAGCGGCGCGGGCGAAGGAGGTGGGCGGCGTAGGGAAACTGCTGGCTGAGTTTCTCCATAAAGCGGCCGGTTACCTGCATGATCGCGGACGCACGGTAATCTTCTGGGGCGAGTATCCGCTGAAGCCCGGCGATCTCGCCTCGCTCCCTCCATACCTGGTGAACGGGGAGGTGTACGGACCGGAATTCGATCCGCTCTTCCGGAAACATGGAATCCGGGAAATGATTTACACATCCACCCAAGGAGAGGAACGGCAGTTTCCGCAATACTATCCGCTGCCTCCGTCGCGCCGGCTTCACCAGGACCGGCCGCCGGCCCGGCGCGTGTTCGATACCTTCCAGAAGATCGCCTACGACACGTCGCGGCGCGATGCGGACCTGATGGGCATGATCAGCGCCGCCTGGGCTGATGCGGGGCTTCATCCGGAGACCTTCTGGCTGGGGTATGCCTCCGCGGCGGCGTCCGGGTGGCATCCCGGATCGCCGGACCCCGGCGAAACCATGGCGGCCTTCTATCCGCTCTATTACGGCGCGCGGGTTTACAACATGGATCGCGTGTATCAGTTGATGAGCGGCCAGGCGCAGTTCTGGTGGGATAGCTGGGAAGTGGGGTCTTCGAAGGCGCGCAAGCCGATCTGGGGAAATTCGGAGGGGATTTTCCAGCCGCCGCATGCGGCGCGGGACCAGAGTATTCCGCTGCCGCCCGCGCCATCGCCGGACCTGGGCTATACGAATGATTGGACGAAGGACAACGCAAAGCGCCTGCAACTGGCGGCGGGCTTTCTCGTGGAGAACGATGAACTGCTGGGGCTGCTGCACGCCAATCTTCCGCTCGCGGATCGCAACGGATACAACCTCGAGGTGTTTCTCTCGATCGCGCGGCTGGACCGGCACAACCTCGAAATGCTTCGCGGCATCGCGCGCATGGACGGCCTGCTGCGCGGCGCTTCCCACGCCGCGGAGGGGACCCGGGCAAGAGAAGCGGTGCGATTAGCGGACCAGGCGATCGAGCAGGCCTATGAGATTCGCTATTCCCGCAACAAAGCGCTCGCCGACACCACGGCCACATGGTACAAATCGTGGTTTCCGCGTGTCGCGGAAGCCAACGGCAGGCGGTTCCTGCACGAACTCGACGACGTAAAAGACCACGTGCCGGACCGCACCGCCGACATGACGTACCTGGTTTACCGGGAACTGCTGCTACCGTTCGGCGAATGGACGGAGCAGATCCGGGCGGCGCGCAACTCGTATGCCGCCACGCATGGGTTGCCGGCGCGGAACGAGCGGTTCGATTGGAAGGACCTGGCGCCGGTGCACCACTCAGCAACCGCGGAGATCAGCCTCGAGTAGGCGGCGCCTCGGCACTTACCACTGGAACCGCAGGGAGAACTGCGCTATCCGGGGTTCATTGGTCTGCAAGCTCAGGTCCTGGAGTCCGGTGGTCGAGTTCGGGTTCGCGTCGTTCGGATGGTTGAAGAAGTTAAAGAAATCCGCCGTGAACCGCAACTTCATTCGCTCCGTGATCAGGAAGTTCTTGAAGAAGGAGACGTCGGTATTCCAGGCGCGAGGACCCAGGAAGAAGGCCCGTGAATTCCAACTGACGGTATCCGTGATGGAGGTGAGACGCACGCCGCCGTTGGCGAGCGGCAGCGGAATCCGGTTGTCAAAGGCCGCGCCTACGGGATGCATCTTGCGGGCGGCGCGGTCGACGGGCACCAGCGCCTGCAATTTGGCCGCATCGACATTCGTGGCGCGGGTGGGGTCAAAATCGCCGGCGAAGTACAATCGCTGCGGACGCCCGTTGAGGGTCAGTGTCAGGCGCTGGTCAGGGCTCAACGCCGGGTTTCCGAACAGGTATTCGGATGCGGCGACGCTCAACCAGTTTCCGCTGCGCCAATCGCCGATGGCTGCCACCTGCCAACCGCCGATGACGGCATCCAGGCCGCGCGAGGCGTTGCCGCCAATGTGCTTGCCCTTGCCGAAGGGGAGATCGTAGATTGCGTTGAACCGGATGCGATGCGGCGGCACCTGGGTGGAGTTGTAGTAGGTCAATCGCAGCCGCTGGTCAAAGCTGAGGTTGGGCGCGCCAAGCAATTGGATGTTCTCCGGCGCCTGCGCGGCTCCGCTGGTGTCGTTGATGGCTCCGTTGCCGCTGGTCGAAGCTCCCGCGTCCGTGGTCGACATGGAGCGTGTAAACGTGTAGAACCACTGGAAGGCCAGTCCGTTCGAGTAACGGCGCTGGAACTGGACCTGAGCCGAGTGCGTGTTGGAATAGCCCACCTTGGCCACCACGCCATTGCTCCAGTTCCAGTTGGGATTCACGCGGGTCAGGTCCAGGTTGCCCGGAGGCGCCAGGCGGGTGCGCGTGACGTAGTTGTACTGAGCTTCACGATTGTTCAGCCCGACGCGCTGTTCGAGATTCGAGCCGCGGTCTCCGATATAGCTGACCCTGAGCGAGGTGTCTTTCATCAACTCGCGCTCGATACTGAAGTTCCATTCCTTGGCGCGGCTGTCGTTCCAGTTGGTGAAGTCCCAGGGAATAGCGCTCTGCGCGTTGGGCGGGATGATGATCACCCCATTGATATCCACCCGCGCCTGGCCGACGTAGTAACCCGGCTGCGGCGCGGTTCTCACGGCGAAACTGCTGGTGCCGTCCAGCGTGCCGAGCGGGTTCGTGTACCGCAGGTTCAAGGGCGGATTCGTGCGCGAGGTTTGCAGAATTTGCGCAAGAGGCAGAGTCCAGAAATATTCGCCGTATCCGGCACGGAGAGAGGTCTTGTCATTCAGTCGGTAGGCTGCCCCGAGGCGGGGGCCGAAATCGGTGTTCTGCGCCGGGATCAGGCTCGAGGGCAGCCCAGCCTGATTCGCCGTGGTCCAGGTAAGTCCACGCCCCGCCCAGGAAGTGAGCACGGATGGCGGAATTCCGGGAATGCTCTCGAGCGTCGTGGAGCCCGGACTCACCACCTGAAACTGGTTCGCGAAGTTGCGAATATCCATGTTCACCAGGCGGTTGTATTTTTCTTTGTAGGGAGTCCATTTTTCCCAGCGCACTCCCGCCTCCAGAGTCAGCCGCGGCGTCACCTTCCAACTGTCCTGGAAGTAGAGCCCGCCTTCGGTCTGCTGAAAGTAGAAATATCCGCGGTTGAACTGATTGGAGAGAAACGTGGGCAAGCCGAGGGCCATGGATCCAAGGCCGACTCCGGTATAGGACACGGCCTGGTCGCCGGTGGGATCGTACTGTGCTGTCCATGCCTCGGCGAAATCGTGTGAGCCCTGCGCCTGCTGCATCTCGCGAACGTTATTGTATTCCCGGCGGATGTTTCCACCGAAAATCAACGTATGGCGGCCCACGATCCTGGTGACATTATCCTCGATGACGTAGGCCGTCAGGTTCTGGTCCTTGCGGTTGTCGGAGTCCCAGTTGTTTCCTGGAAAGTCGCCCGCGCTGATGGTGGGCCATCCCTGCACGCCGAACGGATTCGGCAGGCCCAGTTTGCCGGACCAGTCAGTCAAATCCGCGAGCGTTCCCTGGCCGTTCGGATTGCGATTCACGGCAAGCAGGAGTTCGTTGAGAAAGTTCGGCGAGAAGATGTGATTTTCGGTGATGCTGATGTTGTATACGCGGCTGTCCCCGCGGCCCGTGCCGAAGCCGTTGGTGAGGCCGTCGGCCGGAGATCCGAAGCGTCCCCCAAGAAGCGCGCTGGTTGTGCGCCCGCGCGTAAACCGCCCCGAAAGATTGTCGGAATTGGAGAAGCGGTGATCAATCTTGGTGCTGAGCGTGTCGTAGTTGTTCTTGTTGGGATAGAACACGTCGAGATTGGGCGCCTGGAACGGGTTGGCCGAACTGGTGGGGGTGTGGGTGACGGATTTGATCACGCCGTAAAAAGCGCTGATGCGGCTTTGTGGGATGATGTCGCCGGAGAAGGGCGTGCGCAAGCCCTGGGCATTCGTCGTCACCGGGTCAAAGATGTGCGTCTGCACATTGTTGTTGTCGCGGACATTGCTGAAATTACCAGCGAACATCTCCGGCGTGGGGACGTAATCCTCGTCGAACGCATTCTGCCGCTGGCGCATGCCCTCGTAGGCGAAGAACCAGAATGTATGATCGCGGCCGTTGAACAGCTTCGGAATCAGCACCGGTCCGCCGCCGGAAAGGCCGAATTCATTGCGGATCAATTTGGCTGATGTGTTGCCATCCTGCCGCGCGCGCGCCCGCAATCCGCTGGCATTGTTGCGGAATGTTTCAAACGCCGCGCCATGAAACTGGTTTGTGCCGCTCTTAGTGACAAGAGTGACTGTGGCCGGCCGGGAGTAGCGGGCGCTTGATCCGTTGGTTTCGATGCGGAATTCCTGCACCGTGTCGAGTCCCGGTTGGACGCGCGAGATGCCGCCGCCGAAACGGTCCACAATGGAGACGCCGTCCACCAGCATTTCCGTGGAGCCCACCTTCAATCCGTTGGTGCGCGGCGCGCCTCCGCCTTCCACTCCCGGAGTGAGGTTAAACAGGTTGCTGACGGAGCGGCCGTTCAGCGGCAATTGACGGATGCGCAGTTCGTCCTTCACGTCCGCCACCTGCATGCCTTCCATGGTCACGACGGGAGCGGCGCCCGTCACCTGCACGGTGGATTCGAGGCTTCCCACTTCGAGCGACGGATCGACAACGGCTGTTTGCCCCACCTCGAGAAGCAAGGTTCCCACCCACTTTTTGAATCCGGCGAGTTCCACGGTCAGTTGATAGG
>JADLBG010000460.1 GCA_020847895.1 Bryobacterales bacterium | reverse complement strand
AGGTATGCCGGATCAACCGCTATCACATGGAGCAATTCGCCGCGTGGATGGAGAAGCTCGACTCGATACCGGAAGGGGATTCGACCTTGCTCGACAATTCGATGATTGTGTACGGCGCGGGTCTGGCCGACGGCAACCGGCACAACCATGACGACCTGCCGACGGTGATCGCGGGAACCGGCGGGGGCTTCATCAAGGCGGGGCGGCGCATCGTGTACCGGAAGGAGACGCCGATGTCGAACCTGTTCCTGACGATGATGGATCGCATGGGCGTCCACCAGGAGCACTTTGGCGACGCGACGGGGCCTCTGGACGGGCTGGACCTGAGTTGAGGGCGCGGGCGGCGGCGCCTGCTCAGAGAAGACACGATCCGGTTTTTCATTCACCGGACAACCAGCCAAGCTGAGCGGCTGGCACTGCGTTGAGGAGCGCTTCCGCTTCGATTCGAGGAGTTCGCCCACCTCTTCCACACTCCGCGGAGCATCGGCCGCAACCGGACGGCGAACAATGAGGAAAGTGTGGAGTAAGCGGTTCCAGAAGGAGCCGCCCCGAGAGGGCTTGCCAGGTTCCTTTCCGGCCGGGAAGCGCCCTGGGAGCGGGTCTCGCGGTAGCGCTGGAGATCGCGTTCCGCCTTTTCGAGGGTGCGGAGTAGCGGGATTCGTAAATTGTGGATGACGTCGGGCACGCGGGAGTTCTGGTGATGTCGATAGTGGCGAACTTTTCGTAGACGACGGGTGAGGTTTCGTCGAGTTGGAGGTCGATGGCCGCGGTTTCGAAGCGCTGGATGCGGCGAATGCGCCGGCGTTGACGATGTCGGTGACGAGGCCGGCCTCGAACTGGCCCTTGGGCTTGAAGACGACGGCGCGGGAGGTGAGACCGTGCTTGAGAGCGTTCTGGGAGGAGCGTGCTTTCCTTCGGGGGTGACGGGACCTCGGGATTTGGCCCCGTTGATGCGGGAGGCTTCGGCGCGGGTGAGCTTTTTCGGGTTGGGGTCGGTGGTGGATTGATCTGCGCGAGATTCGATGTTGGTGGTTTCGGTATCCATGTCGCACATGCCACTCTTTCTGGTTGGATTGTTGCATGGGGGTGGATGGGGGTTGGGGATTGTGGAAGGGGTTGATGGGGTGGGGTTTAGGACATTTCAATTACTGGTGACTCTAGTTTCAGCCGGATCGTTTATTGTGAGATGATTCTGGAGAGCCGAATCACTTTTTCGTAATTGGAAGGAGTAAGCCTCGATGTTCCTGGCGCATCGACGCAAAGAAGATGGGGCGGAGCAGAGTATTGCCGATCACCTCCGCGGGGTTTCCTACTGGGCCGGAAGGCACGCATCCAAGCTTGGGCTCCGGGAGGCTGGTGAGTTAATCGGACTGCTTCACGATTTGGGTAAATACAGTAACGCATTTCAGTGCTATCTAAAATCCGCGGAGGGGCTCCTCGACCCGGATGCCGACGGCTACACAGACTTCGTCTCGGTTAAGGGCAAGATAGATCACTCGACGACGGGAGCCCAATACATCTGGAAGCGGTTGTCAAGTGGGAGGGCGGGGATGGGTGTACGACATAGGAGTGAGGCTTTTAGTGGCTCTTTTTTTTTGACGACCATGTCCGTGCGTAGTGATACGCTGGGATAAGGAGGCTACCTGTGCTACCTTCTCTCCTTCAACAACGCGATTCGATCCTCCGGGAGATCCTGTCTCTTGGCGACTTTCGCAACGGTTCCATCACCACTACCACCGGCAAGTGCGGCAAGCCAAACTGTCACTGTCCCCAGCCCGATGACCCAGGCCATGGGCCTAAGGCGCAGTAAATAAATAACATTTACATCTGCCTCCCGGTGTGATATGCCGTTGGCATGGACGGCGATGCCCAACTTTTCCGGTACTTTGCTGGCATGTGGCCGCATCTGGACGAACATGCCCGCCGCCTGGTCGCCGCGAGTAAAGCCGTGGAACTGGGGTATGGCGGCATTTCGCGGGTCAGTCGCGCCTGCGGCCTGTCGCGTGTGACGTTGACCAAAGGGGTGGAGGAATTGCAGGCCGCACCGCTCCCGCCGGGCAGGATTCGGCGCGAGGGTGGAGGCCGCCATGCCTTGACGTCCAACGATCCCGGCTTGGTGCCCGCCTTGGACGGCTTGGTCGAGCCCACCGCGCGCGGGGACCCGGAGTCTCCCCTGCGCTGGACCTGCAAGAGTGCCCGCACGCTGGCCGCGGAACTCACCGCCCGGCGCCACCCAGTCAGCCATACCAAGATCACGCAACTGTTGCGAGAGGAAGGCTACAGCCTGCAAGGCAATCGGAAGACCGAGGAAGGGGACGATCATCCCGATCGCGACGCGCAATTCCAGCACATCAATCGCGCTGTCAAGCGAGCTTTGCGGGCGGGCGAACCGGTCATTTCCGTGGATACCAAGAAGAAGGAATTGATCGGCAACTACCAAAATCAGGGCCGGCGGTGGCGCAAGAAGGGGACGGCGGAGAAGGTTCAAGGCCATGACTTTCCCGGTCCCGAAGTGCCTCGCGCCTACCCCTATGGGATCTACGACCTGGGTCGCAATCTCGGCTTCGTCAATGTGGGCACGGATCACGACACCGGTGCCTTCGCGGTGGCCTCCATCCGTGGCTGGTGGCGCGCTGAGGGCCGCCGCTTGTATCCGCACGCGCAGCGGCTACTCATCACTGCCGATGGGGGAGGCAGCAACGGTTGGCGACTGCGACTGTGGAAATGGGAGTTGCAGCGCTTAGCTTTAGACGCGGGACGAGAGGGGTGAAATCGAACAGAGGGGGCGCGGAAGCGGACACGAAAGAAGGATAGCAGGGACGGCACTAATTAGCAATAATTATCTAACATATCTAAGCGACGAAACCCCCGCCAATCGAAGGTTCTTGAAAAACCGCTATCCTGCTATAGGAGT
>JADLBG010000459.1 GCA_020847895.1 Bryobacterales bacterium | reverse complement strand
TCGACTGGAAGTTCACACGGCAAGACCTGAAGGAGCTTCTCGCCAAGCTCGGTAAAGGCGACGCTCTACACACCCCTACCTCCTGAGCCACAATACGTCGGCGTATTTATGAAACGGTGTACTAAGCCACGAAATTCGTACGCCCCTTCACGGCCTGCTGGGCGCAACCTCGCTGCTTGCGGATTCCCCGCTCGGACAGGAGCAACGGGATCTGGTGCACACGATGCGGTCGTCCGGAGAGTCTCTCCTCTCGCTGGTGAATGACGTTCTCGATCTCTCAAGAATCGACGCAGGCCGCCTGGAGATGGACCCGCTCCCCTTCCAGATGCAATCGACGGTGGAAGAGGTGGCCGCGGTTTTGAGGGTGGAAGCGCAACGGAAAGGGATCGAACTCGGCACGAGGATCTCCGCGTCCGTCGCGCCTTACCTGCTGGGCGACCGGTTGCGCATCCGGCAGATCCTGGGGAACCTCGTGGGCAACGCCGTGAAGTTCACCGAGCACGGGTCTGTCACGGTTCAGGTGGCCTGTCTCGAATCGAATGGCGGGGAACAATTGTTGCATTTCTCCGTGGAAGACACCGGGATCGGCATTCCGGCCAAAATCCAGCCGCGCCTGTTCCAAAAATTCATGCAGGCGGACACCTCCACCACACGCCGCTATGGCGGATCCGGGCTGGGTCTGGCCATCTGCAAGAGCCTGGTGGAACTGATGAACGGTTCCATCGGTGTACGGAGTTCCCCTGACGAAGGTTCGACCTTCTGGTTCACCCTGCGCCTGCGAGTCGCGCGGCAGGGCGAGGCGGAGAGCGAGTCCATTGTTCCCGCGGCGCAGCCGTTGTGGAACAGGAAAGCGCTTGCGCTGGTGGTGGAAGACAACGGCGTGAATCAGAAGCTGGCAAGACGGTTCCTCGAGAAACTGGGCTGTGAGGTGGAGTTGGCCTCCAACGGCGAGGAAGCGCTCCATTTGACCGGCAACAGATCTTTCGACATCATTTTCATGGACTGTCATATGCCGGTTCTGGATGGATTCGAGGCTGCGCGCGCCATTCGCCAAAAGGAGGCAAACTCGGGGCGCCGCACACCGATCGTCGCCATGACGGCGGGCGCAATGGAAGGAGACCGGGAAGCCTGCCTCGACGCCGGCATGGACGACTACCTGGCTAAACCGGTGCACTTCGATAAGCTGCAACAGGCTTTGGAGCGGTGGAGTCTCACGGCCCGCCAGGAACATTGACCGGTCCCGGACGCCTTGCCAGTGGCGGGCGATCCAACTACTCTAACAGGAGAGGTTCTCATACATGGACATCAACCGGCGTACTCTTTTGAAATACGGCCGCGCTCTGCCGCTTTTCGGCACGATCGCGCTTGACTCGATGTGGCAAAAGGCTCTGGCTGCCGGCAACAAAGCATCAGCCGGTAATGTTTACACCCGGATCGGGGTGCGTCCCTTCATCAATGCCCGAGGGACATGGACATATCTGAGCGGTTCGCTGGAACTGCCGGAGGTCCGGGCCGCCAAGCAGGAGGCCGCGCGGCATTTTGTGGACATTTTCGAACTGCAGCGCGCCGCGGGCAAGCGCCTGGCGGAGTTGTCGGGCGCCGAATCGGGGATGGTCACCTCGGGCGCGGCCGGGGCGATGGCTTCCGCGGCGGCCGGTTGCATGGCCGGGACGGACCCCGCCAAGGTATGGCAACTCCCCGACACGACAGGGATGAAAGGCGAAGTCATCATGGCTGGAGGTCGCAGTGCGTTCGACAGCGCGATCCGCCTCACGGGAGCGAAACTCGTTGTGACGCACTCGCCGGATGAGATGGAGGCGGCCATCAACTCCAATACGGCGATGATCTACACAACGTCGCTCGGCGAACGCCTGCAGAAGATCCTGGCGATTGCGAAGAAACACCAGGTTCCGCTGCTGCTTGATGACGCCGCTGGAATCCCGCCGGTCGACAATCTTAAGAACTACGCGAAGATGGGCATCGATCTTTACTGCTTCAGCGGCGGCAAAGGTCTTGCCGGGCCGCAGTGCTCGGGCCTGCTGCTGGGCCGAAAGGACCTGATCGAGGCGGCGCTGGCGAATACGAGTCCCTGGGAAGGGGCGGTTTGCCGTCCCATGAAGGTGGGCAAGGAAGAGGTGATGGGCGCGCTGGCGGCGGTGGAGGCGTGGTCCAAGATGGACCTGAACGCCCTGAACCGGCAATGGAAGGAGCGCGTCGAGCGTATCGCCAAGCTGGTGGAAACGGTTCCCGGAGTCACCACCACCATCGCGATTCCCGAGGGGGGAAACCGCTACCCGACGCTGACAGTGAATTGGGATGAAGCCGGCTGGAGCTACACGGTGGCCGATTGCGACCGGCAGTTGCGGGAAGGCGATCCGCGAATCGAGGTGCTCACCGCTTCCAACCCGAGCCTGGTTCCCGCCGTCAGTGGAAAGGATCCGAAGACGCCCCGGCATAATAAACTCCAGATCATCTCGATGACCATGCAGCCGGGAGAAGAGCTCGTCGTCGGCAAGCGTCTGCGGGAGTTGCTGAACGCCGCGCGTAAGAACGCCAAGGCATAGCGCCGGTCATTCTTCGCACTTGTTGCCGCGCACGGTGTTCGCCTCCCGCTTCACCCCCGGGGCGAACACGATGCAGTACTTCGTCATGCCGTACCCTTGGACGGTGTTGTTCTCCACGGCATTGCGCACCGCCGGGGCGGAGCGTTCGGCGCCTTTCCCCAGATAGATACCGCTGCGCAGCAAATCCGGTTCGTCTTTCTTGTAGAGACAGCCGATTGCCGCATTGTCATTGCAATGGGCCGTATTCACATTGCGGAAAATGTTTCCGCGCACCACGTGGTCCTGGCCGATGAGAAACAGGCCGCCGAAACGAAATCCTGTCATTGTGTTCGAAACAATCTGGATGTTCTTTGATTGCATATCGGGATTGCTGTTGTTGAGCACGATTCCGTAGTGCCCGTAGGGGTATGCCTTGGCATCGCGGCGGTTGGTACACTCGTTGCCCTGCACCACGCCATCATGGAAGCCGTCGAGGTCGATACACTTCCCGTCCACTTCCTCAAAAGAATTTCCGACATAGGCGCTGCCTTCGACATTCCCCGCCGTGTCGATCGCCACCGGCACTGCCCCGTGCAGCACATCCACAATTTCGGCTGGGAATCCGATGAACCCGCCGTGGTTCGCTTGAATTTTCAACCCCACTGCATGCCCCGCCTGGAGCGCATCACGCCCGATGTAGTTCAATTCGTTCCCGACAAACTCTCCATCCCGGTTCCGCGGGGAGCCGTATAGGGAATGCGTCCAGATGCCGTTCCCGCGGATGTTCCGCAGCTTGCAGTTTCGCACCGCGAACTGCTCTGTTCCTTCTTCAATCAGGATTCCGCCGGTTGCGTTATTGAATCCTTTTTCGTCCACCGAGCCCGAGTCCCCAACGGACACCTGGTCCACCACAACCTGTTTGCACTTGCTCACCAATACGGCATAACTCACCACATTGCGGATGGAAAGTTCGCTGAGGGTGATTCCCTGAGAGTCCTCAACCAGGATGCCGTTGTTCGGATTCCAGCGCGCCATAGACTGGTCAGAGGGGGGAAGCGCAATGCGCCGGTCCGCGGACTCGCGGTTCCCCTCGATGGCAAAATTCTCGAGTCTCACGTTTTTCGACCGCAGAATCCGCACCGCCGCGCGCCCGTCGAACCTCATCCGCAGCCGGCTCCGCCCGTCGCCGCGCAGGGTTAGCCCGTCGGCCCCTTCAATCACCAGCGGACGCGATAAATCGGTGTCTCCGGAAGGCAGTTCCACTACTCCGCTCTTCGCCCGCAAGGCGCTTCGCAGTTTCGACTCTTTGCGGCAACCGGCGCAGAAAATGCCGGCAGACAGCAGCGCAACCGCGGTCCAGCGTCCACTCGTCACGATATTCACCTCACCTTCGCTAGACTAACATCCGGATGTCCATTATTTTCGAAGGCTGCGCCTGCTCCCCCCTCTATCCGTTCACCGCCACGGCTCCCTCCGGCTTCGTCATCGGGGTGGTGGGCGACGACGGCGCCGGCAAGCAGACGCTATTGCGGCTCGCCAGCGGAACCATTCCTCCCGAAGCAGGCTCGGTTGCAGCGGCGGAGCCGCATCGCCACCACGGACCTTTCGACCCGCTGGTGATCGACAAGGCGCAGACGCTCTCTCTCTACCACACGCTGGCGCTTAAGGACGCCGCGGCGCGCGCGCAGGCCGCCGTCGAGTTGGAACTCTTCCGCCGCCGCGGCGGGACCGCCCTTCTCGTCTCCCATGAACTGGACCTGATTCAGTGGTTGGCCGATGAAGTGTGGTGGCTCCAGGAAGGCCGTCTTGCGGCCAAAGGCGACCCGCGGGAAGTGCTGGACCTGTACCGCCATCACCTTTCCGAAAGGCTTCGTTCCCGGGCAGCCGGCGCCCAGATTCCTCTCACCCCCACCATGCGCCGCGGCGATGGCCGCGCCACCATTCTTTCCATCGAGACCCTCGACGAACAAGGCGCGCCCACGGCCACCTGGCAAGCCGGCCATTCAGCCAAAATCCGCGTTGCTGTGCAATTTCATCATCCGGTGGAAGACCCGGTGATCGGCATCCTCATCCGTACCCGCATCGGGTTTGAGGTCTTCGGCACGAACACCGAGTTGGAGAACGTGAAGCTAGGCCCCTGCTATGCTGGCCGGAAGATTCAGGTGATCTTCTCTTTCGTTTGCCATTTGTGCCCGCATGAATACACGCTGACAGTGGCCTCGCACGATCCCGACGGCGTGTGGCACGACTGGGTGGAGGACGGTATTGCGTTTACGGTATCCGACGCAAGATACACCGCCGGCGTGGCCTGCCTTCGCGCCTCGGTGAGTTGGGTGGAAGTAGCCTAAACCGTCTCCTCACCCTCGGCATCTCCGCGCTCGAGGACCATGTAGAGGGCCGGCAAAACGAGGAGCGTCAGAATGCTGGCCGAAACAAGGCCGCCGATGATGACGATGGCGAGAGGCTTTTGCACCTCTGAGCCGATGCCGTGAGAGAGGGCCATGGGCAGAAGGCCCAGCATGGCCAGCAGGGACGTCATGAGAACAGTGCGCAGCCGCACGATGGCGCCCTCGACCACGGCTTCCATCTGCGTCCAGCCGCGGCTGCGAAGCTGGTTGATGTAGCTCACCATCACCACTCCATTGAGGACGGCTTGCCCGAAGAGGGCGATGAATCCGATGGCCGCCGATACACTGAGGTGGATGCCGGTGATGTAGAGCGCGAGGATGCCGCCGATGAGGGCGAAGGGGACGTTGAGCAGGATGAGCGTGGCGCTCTTTACGGAATGGAATGCCTCGAACAGAAGGACGAAGATGAGCAACACGCTTACGGGAACAATGACGGCGAGCCGGGACATGGCCCGTTGCTGATTTTCGAATTCGCCGCCCCACTGGAGAAAATATCCGGGTTTCAGCGATACATTCTTTGCAACTCGAGATTGCATGTCCTCCACGATGCTCCCCATGTCGCGTCCCCGGATAAAGATGCCGATGCTGGCGACGCGCAAACCGGACTCGCGGCTGATGTTCATGCTGCCTTCGCCAAGCGTAATGCTGGCCACCTGATCGAGGGGGACATGGCTCCTGTCGGCGGTGTCGATCAGGATGCCCCGCAGGGTATCGATGTTGCGGCGCTCGTCCTCTCTCAGGCGGACTACCACGGGGAAGCGTTTCTCGCCTTCCCAGATTTCCGTGGCGGTCTTCCCGCCGAGGGCCGTTTCAATGAGATCGTCCACGTCGCTGACGTTCAAGCCGTAGCGGGCGGCGTTCTCACGCTCGATTTCGATCTGTAGCTGCGGAAGTGTGCCGGCGCGATCGACAAAAGCGCGCGCCACGCCAGGGACGATGGACACTTCACGGAGCACGGAGCGAATGGTTTCGCGCAGAACCAACGGGTCTTCTCCGAATACTTTGATGACGATCTGGCCGTCGATCTGCGAAATCGATTCGAGGACGTTGTCGCGAATCGGCTGGCTGAAAGTAGGCTGCACGCCAGGAATCTGGACCAGCGCTTTCTCCATTTCGACGATGAGGTCCTCTTTGCTGATGTGGCGGGTCCATGTGGGTTGAGGCTTGAGGTCAACCAGAATTTCGATCATGTTGACCGGCTTGGGATCGGATCCATCCTCGGGCCGTCCTGCTTGGGAAACGACCGAGCGGACCTCCGGAAACTTGCGCAAGGCCGCGCGGACCTTACTGAGGTTCCTGGCGACTTCCGAGAGGGCGATTCCGGGAGGCAGAGTAAGATTCACCCAGATACTGCCCTCGTTGAGTTCGGGCAGAAATTCAGAGCCGAGCCGGGGCACCAGGGCGAGGCTACCGATGAGCGCGGCGACGGCTGCCATGGTCACCGGCACTCTGTGCTTGAGCGCTCCCATGAGGACCGGGCGATACATTGTCTTGCAGAACCGCAGCAGGAGGTTGTCATGTTCGGGCAATCCTCTGCGGAGAAAATAGAAGCACAGCAGGGGAACCAGCGTAAGGGAAAAGAATAGAGAACCGATAAGGGCGGAGGTGACAGTATAGGCCATCGGCGCAAAGATGCGGCCTTCGTGGCGGGTGAGAGTGAAGATGGGCAGGTGGGCGATGATGATGATGAGCATCGAGAAGAACGTGGGCCGGCCCACCTGGATGGCCGCTTCTTCAATGGCGGAACGCAGCGAGTGGCGGTCGTGCGGGCGATGTTCGGACAGGGTCCGGAAGATATTCTCGACCACAATCACCGCGCCGTCGACGATAATTCCGAAATCCATGGCGCCGAGTGAAAGCAGGTTCGCGGGAATCCCGCGCAGCGTGAGGCCGCAGAAGGTGGAGAGCAGCGCAAGGGGAATGAGGAGCGCGACGATGGCGGAGGCGCGAAAATTGCCGAGGAAGAGGTAGAGAATGACGGCCACCAGCAGCGCGCCTTCCGTGAGGTTGGTGAAGACGGTTCGCAGTGTATTCTCGATGAGCACGGTACGGTCATAGTAAGGAACCAGCTTGACGTCCTTGGGGAGGATGCTGTCGTTGAGGTCCTTGATCTTAGCCCGTACTGCCTCGAGGACGATCGAGGGGTTTTCGCCTTTGCGCATGAGGACGGTGCCGGTGACGATGTCGGCCTGATCGTCTTTGCCGACCAGGCCCTGGCGGGGGACGTACCCGATATTCACGCCGGCCACATCGCGGATCAGCACCGGCACGCCCCCGTGCTGGGCAACCACGACACGACGGATATCATCCGGGGAGCGCAGAAGCCCGACGCCGCGGATGATCAACTGCTGCTCACCTTGCTCGATGAACCCGCCGCCGGCATTGGCGTTGCCTTTCTCGAGAGCCGAAAAGAGCTGCTGCATGGTCAACTGGTGGGAGCGCATCTTGGTCAGGTCGGGGATGACCTGATATTGCTTGATGAAACCCCCGCGGTTGACGACGTCGGCGACGCCCGGAACCATCTTGAGGTGGCGGCTGACCACCCAATCCTGGATGGCCCGCAGTTCGGTGGCATCCCTGTGATCGGACTTGAGATAGGTTCGGTAGATTTCGCCCACGGGGCTGGCGAGGGGACCGAGTTCCGGCTTCACCCCTTCGGGCAGGTCGCTCGTTTGCAGCCGCTCGAGCACCTGCTGCCGGGCGAGGTAGTTATCCATGCCGTCGTCAAACGTGATGTAGATGAACGACAGCCCGAACTGCGTGTGAGAAAACAGGCGGACGGCATGGGGCATGCCGCTGAGCGAGATCTCGAGCGGGATGGTGATCTGCTTTTCCACCTCCTCGGGAGCGTGGCCGGGGAACAGCGTGACGACGGAGACCTGGACGTCCGTGACGTCGGGGAACGCTTCAATCGGCAGGGTGCGGAAGCAGTAGACTCCGGCGGCGACGAATAGCAGGGTGAGCAGCAGGAGAAACAGGGGTTGGTGCAGCGCGAATTGAATCAGTTTCTTGAGCACGGTCTAAGAACCAGCCTTTAAGTAGATGGCGCCGTCCGTCACGATGCGGTCGCCGGCGCTGACGCCGGCAAGCACGGGAAAGCTATTCCCGAACCGCTTACCGAGCGTGACGGGCACAGGCTGGTAGCGCCCCGGCGCGTCTTCGCGATATACGAATGTCTTGCCTCCGGATTGAATTACGGCGGACTCGGGGATCACAGGTGCCTGCCAGGTTCCCGTCAGGTAACGCACCTGACCGAACATTTCCGGCCGGAACCGTCCACCGGCGTTTTGAAAATCGGCATGCACCTTAATAGTGCGGGTCTCGGGGTCGAGCGTGGCGGCGATCTGCGCCACTGTGCCGTGGAAGGCTTCTCCGGGAAATGCAAGCAATTCGACATCGACCCTCCCTCCAACCTGGCAGAACCGGATGGCGCTCTCCGGAATCTCGGAAGTCACCCAGAGCTTGCTGAGATCGGCGATGGTGAGGACACTGGTGCTGATGTCGTTGCGGTACTCGCCGGCCGCAACCTGGATGGCCAGGATCTTGCCGGCGATCGGGGAGCGCACTTTGACGCGCTGATTCGTGATGCCCGGTTTGAGGCCATAGAGTTGCAAGCGCCGCGCTGCCCGTTCACGCCCCGCCCGAGACTGTTCCACCGAAGCTTGGGCGAGGGTGAGCGTGTTCTCAGCGGCAAGGACGTCCTTACGGGCGACGGCTCCGTGGTGCAAGAGATCACTCAATCGGTCAAGGTCGGCTTGCGCTTTGGCGGCGGCGGTGCGGTCGTGGGTAAGGGCCGCTTCGGCTTCGAGAAAGGAAGACTGGGCTTCTTCGGCATCGGGGCTCTCGATTTCGAGCAGCGGCTGTCCCTCCTCCACCGCATTCCCCATTTTGGAAAGCACCGCGGTGATGCGGCCGGGAATGGGGAGCATGACATGAGCGACCCGGTTGGGGTTGGTCTCGAGGCGCGCCGGGGCGATGACTTCGCCGTTTGGGACGGTTTGGGTTTCCACGGGGACTACGCGCACCTTTGGAGGGGGCTTTGCAGCGGGGAGGGCGCTCTCCTGAGGCTTACCGGCACTGCCGTGCCCGCGCGAGCAACCCTGGACGAAAATGGCAGTCAGGACAAGAAGGTATTCAGACCGCATGGACCAAAAAATCCGCTAGTCATCTTATACCGTTGGGGTGGGCCATGGGGATGGCAGAAAACAAGAACCGATTATCCTGTTTTGATCCGCCGTTTCCGAGGGAAGGGGAGGAGGGGCGTAAAGTCTCTCCGGCTTGCTGCATGTTTATCCCGCAAGAAATCCAGTTACGACGTGGCGCGGAATCTTGACTTTTCGGTTCAGGAGCGTAAGATCAGCAATTACAGTAATATTACACTCAGAACCCGCTGCCCAGGTGTATGATCACACCAAGACAGGAGTTAGAAATTGAGTGTTCATCCCAAGGGCACGAGCGCGCGTGTTTTGCTCACCTCCGTGTTCGGGCCCTACGCACAAGATGATGAGTTCGGCAGCCGCCGCGTCAACCCGATGGAGCTTTACCATAACCAGGTGACGCGCGTGCAGGGGTCTTTCTCCCTGCGCATGTTCCACCGTTCGTGGGGCATCATGATGATCCAGG
>JADLBG010000458.1 GCA_020847895.1 Bryobacterales bacterium | reverse complement strand
CACGCGAAGCGCTTGGCCCGCGCGGCGGCGGCTACGAAACACGCCTGACAGCCTACACGAACCTTGCGCCGGACGCCGGTGACCAGATGGTCAAAGCCGGGGTCGAACTGGCGCGGCAACTCACGCCGGCGCCAATTCCGGAGCCTCCCAAGGCGCCGCCGTTCAAGGCGCCCTGGGCGTACGGAAACGTCCCGCCGGAGCTTTCCTGATGATGGACTACGACAATGTGCCGGTGAAACTCGAGTAGAAAGAAGGAGAAAACCATGCGATTGATTGGTGTGGCGCTGGCGTGTGTGCTGGCGGCGTCCGCGGCCGAACTGCGGGTCGGCACGGCGGCGGTTAAGATCACCCCGCCCCAGGGCGCGGCCATGTCGGGCTATTACTATAACCGTGCCGCGGAGGGTGTGCACGATGATCTCTACGCCAAAGCCGTTGTTCTTGAAAGCAACGGCCAGAAGGCCGGCATGGTGGCGTGCGACGTTTCTGGACTGCCGCGCGAGATCATCGACGCCGCCCGTAGGGCGATCGACGCCGGAGGTGTTCTGCGCGGCGCCGATGTTATGATCAGCGCCACCCATACCCACACCGGCCCCGTGATTCTGGCGGGCCGCACTCGCTACAACCTGCAAGGCGACATGCTGCGCATCACACAGGAATATGCGGAGAGTCTGCCGGGCAGGATCGCCGAGAGCATCCGCCTGGCGGGCGCGGCGCTCCAACCGGCGCGTGCCGCCGCGGTGATCGGGCGCGAACCCTCCCTCACCTTCAACCGCCGCTACCATATGAAGGACGGAACGGTGGGATGGAACCCCGGCAAGCTGAACCCCAACATCGTAAGGCCCGCCGGGCCGATCGACCCGGCGGTTCCCGTCGTCTACTTCGAAGGCGCCGGCGGAAAGCCCCTCGCCACCTACGTGAATTATGCGCTGCATCTGGATACCGTGGGCGGCATGGAGTACTCGGCCGACTACGCCTACACGCTGGGTAAGCTGCTGGGCGCGGTGAAGGGACCGGATATGCTGACCGTCTTCACCATCGGCTGCGCCGGTAATCTGAACCACATCGACGTGAGCACCCGTGCTCCCCAGAAGGGGCACGGCGAGGCTGCTCGTATCGGCACCGTGCTTGCGGCGGAGGTTCTGATGGCCATGAAGCGGCTGCAAACCGTGGAAGCGGGACCACCGCGCGTGCGCAGCGAGATGCTGCGCCTCCCGCTGCCTGAGATCCGGCCGGGCGACGTGGAGTGGGCGCGGAAGGTCACCCCGTTGTTCGGCAAGCCGAACGCCGCGCCATTTATGGACTTGGTGCGCGCCTTCAAGATCATGGACGTGGTGGCCCGCAATGGCGAGCCGCTCGAAGCCGAGGTCCAGGTGATCACTCTCGGCAAGCGGCTGGCCTGGGTTGGACTGCCAGGCGAAATCTTCACGGAATTAGGCATGGCCATCAGGAACGCCTCGCCGTTCGAGTTCACCCTGATCGCCGAACTCGCCAACGGCTCGGTGGGGTATGTGCCGAACCGCAAGGCTTATCCCGAAGGCGCCTACGAACCCGAGAGCGCGCGTTGCGGAGCCGGCTCGGGCGAAATGATGGTGGACGCGGCAACCCGCCTCCTGGTTGCCCTGCACACAGCCAAAGATTGACGCGGGCCGCATGCGTTACATCACCAGCTTCGTCTCGAGGGCCGGCATCGCCGCCGAACTGCTGGGATTTTTCTGGCGGCGGAAGTGGTGGTGGCTGATCCCCATGGTCGCGGCATTGCTGATCTTTGCGGTGCTCATTGCTCTAGGCCAGGGCTCCGCCATCGCGCCGTTCATCTACACGCTTTTCTGACCGGCTCCCTCGCGACCAGGAAGTCGCCGAGGACCAGCAGATCCATGTCCGTGCGCCGCCACGTGTCGAGTGCTTCGGCGGGCGTGTTGACGATCGGCTCGCCTCGCACGTTAAAAGACGTGTTCAGCAGCACGGGCACGCCGGTAATACCGCCGAACCTTTCGATCAGACCGTGAAAACGCGGGTTGGTTTCCGGGTGCACCACCTGGACGCGCGCGGTGCCGTCCACGTGCGTGACCGCGGGAATCCGGCCACGGCGAGCCTCGACGACGGGAGCCACATACAGCATAAAACGCGCGGGCCAATGCCGAGCTGCGTCCGGCAGATCGAACCAGGCTTCGGCGTGCCGCGAGGTGACCGCCGGCGCGAAGGGCCGGAACGGCTCGCGATACTTCACGGAGGCATTGATGCGGTCTTTCGTAGCGGCGGCCCGCGGGTCCGCCAGGATGCCGCGGCGGCCCAGCGCGCGGGGTCCCCATTCAAAGCGGCCATCCATCCAGCCCACGATAGCGCCCCCGGCCAGCGCTTCGGCCACCATGTCATCGTCGCAGCGCGTGTAATGGGCACCCACGCTATCCAGCACCTTCCGCACACTGCCGGCCGAATGTTCCTCGCCCCAGGCGGCGTGTTGCATGACGAAGCCGCGCGGGTTCCCCAGCACGGAGTTCCACCCCCACAAAGCGGCGCCGAGCGCGGCGCCGGAGTCGCCCGCCGCCGGCTGGATGTAGATCTCGCGGAACGGCGACTCGCGTAGGAGCCGTCCGTTGGCCGCGCTGTTGAGCGCCACTCCGCCCGCCATCGACAGCCGGGTGAGACCGGTCACTTCCGCCGCGCGGCGCGCCATCCGCAGCAGAACGTCTTCGATAATCCGCTGGATGCTTGCCGCCACGTCGGCGTACCGGCGCGCTTCCGGGTCATCCAGGGAAAACGGACGGTTCGGGTCCCTCGGCGGTCCGAACAGGCGCTCGAAGCGAGGGCTGAAGGTGCGCTCCGGCGAGTAGTGGAAAGAAAAATAGCTCATGTCGAGCTCGAAACTGCCGTCCGGCGCGACGCGGATCAATCGGGATACTTCGTCCAGGTAGCGCGGCTCGCCGTACGGAGCCAGCCCCATCACCTTATACTCACCCTCGTTCACCTCGAAGCCCAGGAACGCGGTAAATGCGCTGTAGAGCAGCCCCAGCGAATGCGGAAACCGGATCTCTTCGAGCAACCGGACCTCTGTCCCGCGTCCCACTCCGATGGAGGCGGTGGCCCACTCGCCCGCGCCGTCCACCGTGAGGATTGCGGCCTCTTCGAAGGGGGAACAGAGGAATGCGCTGGCTGCGTGCGAAAGATGGTGCTCGCTGAAGAGAATCCGGGCTGGCGGAACGCCGAGCCGCTCCTCGATGCGGTGTTTGATCCAGAGCTTGTCGGTGAGCCAGCAGGCCATGGCTTCCTGGAATAGCCGCCGCGACCGCGGAAAGGCCTCGAGGCAAGAAACCAGCAACCGCTCCCATTTGAGGAACGGTTTTTCGAAGAAGACCACGTAATCGAGATCCCGGCCGCGAATACCCGCCCGGCGCAGGCAGAAGTCGATAGCGCGCTGGGGGAAGGAGAAGTCGTGCTTCCTGCGGCTGAAGCGTTCTTCCTCGGCGGCGGCCACGAGCCGGCCGTCCGCCAGTAAGGCCGCGGCGGCATCGTGAAAGTAACAGGATATGCCGAGGATGTGCACGGTGGTCAAAATTGACGGCCGGCCCGGGTAAGGGGATCTCCGTCAGGTTCCGGCCGGCGCTGCCATCCGGTCCATGGTTTCCTGGTGGAACGCGCAGCCAGGGCGAACGGCACAAAAAACGTGTAATAGAAGGCCATAAGCAACAGGCGGGCCTGCCGGTCGCCCACTCGGCGCGCCAGGCGCTTCCAGGCGGCCCAGAGGCGCTTCATTTCCCCTCGCTCGAGGCGTGCGGCACGCGCTCGAGGTTGAGCCGCGCGGCGGCAAAGCCAGGCCGCAGTTCCATCGCTCTCCGGAAATGCGCGGCGGCTTCCGGATATCGCCGCTGACGCGCCAGCGCGGAGCCTAGGTTGTTGTGTATGTCCGCCGACCTCGCATCGAGGCGCAGCGCCTCGCGATACTGATCGATGGCCTCGTCCAGTTTGTCCAGCCGGCTCAACGCCAGCCCGTAATCGTAGCGCAGTTGCGCGGTCCGCGGCCGAGCCCGTACCGCTCGGGCATAGGCCTCGGCGGCGCGAGTGAAGTCCCCTGCCTGAAACCGCACCGCACCCAGGCCCGCCCAGGCTTCCGGCAGATCCGGCTCGAGTTCGAGGGCGCGTTCGTATTCCGCCGCGGCCTCCCCCAGCCTGCCTTGTGCCGCGAACGAGAGGGCCAGGTTATTGCGGGCCTCCGCATAGGCCGGATTGATGCGTAGCGCCTCCTGATACTGCTCCGCGGCCTCCGCCGCGCGCTTTTTCCTAGCCAGCGCCAGGCCCCAGCCAAAATGCGCGAGATCGTACTCGGGGTCGAGTTCCAGCGCGCGTCTGTATTCCGCAACGGCTTCGTCCTGACGGCCTTCCTCGCTCAGCACACCGGCCAGACCGGCGTGCCACTCCTTGATAATGGGAGCACGCGGAATCAGATTCCGCCACACTTCGACTGCCTCATCCAGCCGGCCGGCCGCGCGCAGCAAGTCGACGTAGCGTAGCGCCAACTGGATGTCCTTCGTTCTCACCGCCACCGCCGCGCGGTAGAGAGGCAGAGCGCCGGCAGGGTCAGCCGGAGTGGCGAGTTCCCCTAGCCGCTGCCGCCGCGCTGCCTCGTAGCCGGGCTGATTGGTGAAGGGCGGTCGTTCCATCATCGCCTGCATCCGCGCGGCCATGCGGTAGCCGTCCCACGGGGTATACGGCAGCAGCGCGGCGGCGCGCTCTGCATCCGGCCACTCTCCAGCAGGCTGCCCTGGAACCTCGATCCGCTCCGCCATCGTGCGCGCCAGCAGGTAATTCCCGGCGAAGCGCAAGTGCACGTGTTCGTAGAACAGTTCATCCCCTGGAGCCGGTCCAAAGACGCGTTCGGCATCCACAAGGATCGCCCTCTGCCGCGCCGCCACCTCCCGGATGACGTTGTTGATGCGGGAATCGGCGCGAAAGCGCAGCTCGTCCAGATCCCGCGCCCGCGCAAACGCCTCCCCGGCCCTGGCCGTATCGCCCGCCGCCATCCACTGCTGTCCCGCTCGAAAGCGCTCCGCGGACGCCGAGCCGGCGAAGGGCGGCGAATCCTTCAGGTTAACCGCCACGGTGGAGAGTAACACCGGGACACCGGCGCTCCTGCCCGCGGCGACGATGTCCTCCAGGTTGCGGCGGAAGTTCCCGTAGATGTCCGCGAGCTTCGAGTCATCCAGCGGCACCAGATGGTCCTTGAACATCTCCATGCCTCGCCAGTCCTGTCGCGGCTGCCGCGCCGGGAGCAAGGAGCCGACCCATTGCCCGCTGCGCGTCGAACGCTGCCACACATTCAGCCGGATCAGCGGTAGCCAGGTTATGGCGGGCGTAAACACCGTGCCCGGCCCGTATGGTCCCACGACCTCGTTGTTCCCCATGTAGACCATAAACAGATTCGGCTCGTATCCAGCGCACTCCCGGGCGATCGGGAGAATGGCGTGTGAGTTGATCGCCGTCATGGCGGTGTTCACCACTTCGAACCGCACTCCTGGATACCGCCGGGCAAGTAACACCTCCATGATGCGCCCGAAGCTCAGCCCAGGCTCCGGGACCC
The DNA here is from genome assembly GCA_020847895.1 of Bryobacterales bacterium. Lineage (GTDB taxonomy): Bacteria > Acidobacteriota > Terriglobia > Bryobacterales > Bryobacteraceae > CADEFT01. Next base: position 5,343 of record JADLBG010000458.1, on the reverse strand, counting down.
CCATGGCGGCCGACTCCCCGAATACGAAAATGCGGTAGACGCCCGCCGTCTTGGGGTTCGCGAGCAGATGCGGGGCGGGTACCCGTACCAGACCCTTCGGAAAAAACCGCTCGCCGAAACGCCCGTTCGGCGCGAGCTTGTCCGCGCCGGGCACGGGCACAAAATAGGTGGGCGGAAACCCGGCGCCGGCGACGCGCAGCGAGGTCTCCAGAAGAAAGAACATGGCTATCGGGGAGAGCACGGCTAACGCCGCACGGATCCCCAACTCGCGCCGGAGGCACATAGCAGTCTCTCTGAGTGTACAGGCTGCGCCAGGACGTCGCCAGCTTCAGGGTCCGGCCTACCCGAGCAATCACTGTTGAGTTGAGTTACAGTTCCTGGTCCCCGACTTTCTGGATCCATTCGCGCGCCCAGTCCACTGACTCCCAGCCCAGGTCCATGGCCGTGCCATAAATGATGATGCCGTCGATGCGCCCTTGACGGAGCCAGTTCAAGCCCGTTTCACATTGCTTCCGCATGATCGCAACCGGCAGAGCTGTCCACCAGGGCGTGCGCTTGGGATCGTAGTCGGAGGTGTAGCAGCCCAGCAACTTGCGGGACTTCGGAGCCAGTTTCTCGAGCTTCGCCAGATTCGTCTCCAAGTTCGCCAGTTGGGCAGTCTCCCATGTCCAGAGTGTGACAACATCAATCAGGCTCAAATATTCCTGGATAGCGGGATCCAACTGCCGGGTATACAACGTGACGTAGAGATCCAGCTTCTTATCGGAGCGCTTCAATTGTGCCTGGACATCCCGGACCTGGTCCAGTGTGAGGCTGGCAAGCTTTCCAGACTTCCGGTTGGTGAAGAAGTCGTCCATGAAAAGTCCGACGATGTTGGGCGTCGTCCGCGCCAATTGCAGCACCTGCTGCCGCTCCTCTTCCCGGGTTATGCCGCTGGCGCCCACAATGGACCACACCACGCGCTTCAACACCTTGAGCGAGTAAGCGTATTGCTCATATGGCGGCTCAAACGCCTTGTACCTGCCCTCCTCGCCGAACCGTTCCACATTGTCTTTTCCGGGATATTGATTAACCATTAACAGATTCGGCGCGCCCATGTAAACGCAAGCCTCGAGCGGTGTCATGACGGAGCGTTTACGGACAAAGTTGTAGTCGGCATTGACGGGATTTGCGAAAATCCAGATCCGGTCGCGCACCGTTCCCTCCCTCGCCGTACAAACCTGGCCGAAAGAACCGGACGAGAGCCCGCCGATGCCGGTCAGAGCCGCCGCTCTTTGCAGAAATCCGCGGCGGTTCATGTTCAGGGCGGTATGATTCGTCGACATTACAGGTCAGTATAGCCCAATAGCACACACCTCGCATGAAACTCACCTGTTCCTCCATCACGTCCGGAACGGCGCTTGCTTTACAAGACAAATCTTCTTATAAACAAAAGATTCGACTTTCTCTGCGCCCTCTGCGTCTCCGCGTCTCTGCGCGATCCCATAACCATCCACGCCGCCACACGACACGAAGGACACAAGCAACCTTTGTCAGAATCGTCCCCGTCATGATTCTTTAGAGCTTGAAGACGAATATTTCACCCGTGACAGATCCCAGAAACAGATAGCCATTTTGTACGGCGATTTGGTGGAAACCGCTGCCCGCCGCTCCGGGCGCCATCGGGACATACGTTTGCCGGATTGCCGTGGAATATGAATGGATCATGTTTGTTGTCAATCGCTTTTTCGCTGCTATTCAACACATACCGCGCATTCCACCGCGCCATCGATACCCGCTTCAATCCTCCAGGAACCCCATCTGATCTTCAGCTTCCGCTCTCTGCGCCTCCGCGCGAAAACATCCCCGCAAATGGCGACCAACATGCTACACCCCCCGCCATGAGACGACGGCATTTCCTCTCTCTCTCCGGCGCAACCCTCGCCGCCTCCGCAGCCGCCCGCGCCGCCAAGGTCGGCCCCAATGACCGCATCCGTATCGGCTTCATCGGCCTCGGCGGCCGCGCCCGCTGGCTCCTTGCCAACGAGCAGTTTCCCGGCGCCGAAATCGTCTCCGTCGCCGATTGCTTCCTCCCCCGCTGCGACGAAGCCGCCCGCACCCGCCCGGAAGGCGAAAAGTGGCGCAAGTATCACGACTACCGCGCCATGTTCGACGCCGAAAAGCTCGACGCGGTCTTCGTCGAAACCACCACCCATGCGCGGGCGCTCATCGCCCTCCACGCCATGCAGGCCGGCCTTGACGTCTACGCCGAAAAGCCCCTCACCCTTACCGTCGCCGAAGGCCGCATCCTCGTCAAAGCCGCCCGCCGCCTGGGCCGCATCCTCACCACCGGCACCCAGCAGCGCTCCATCCCCGCAAACGTCTACGCCAGCAAACTCGTCCGCGAGGGAGCCATCGGTCGCGTCCGCGAAGTCATGGTCTGCAATTTCGAAGCAGGAAAACACTGGACCCCGCGCGATGCCGAGCCCATGCCCGAAGGCCTCAACTGGGACCAGTGGTGCAACCAGACCGAACTCCGCCCCTATCATTCCGAACTGCAGAAACGCTGGAGCTGGTATACCGCTTACGACGGCGGCGGCCAGTCCTGGGGCGTTACCGGCTGGGGTGCCCATTCCCTCGATCAGGTCCAGTGCGCCCTCGGCACGGACAACACCTGCCCCGTCGAAATCGTACCGGACGCCCCCGGCGAAACCGCCAAAGTCACCATGCGCTATGCTTCCGGCGTCACCCTCAAACTCTGGGGCGCGCGCCGCGATCATGCCGACCTCGGCGCAATCTTCACCGGAGACAAAGGAGTCATCGAAATCAAACGCGGATCCTTCACCGTCGAACCGGCGGGACTCGCCGAATCCCTCCTCAAGGACGCTCCCGAGTTCACACCCGAAGGCCCCGGCGAGAACCGCTTCCATATTGCCAATTTCTTCGACGCCATCCGTTCCCGCCAGCTTCCTAACGCCGACGTCGAAATCGGTCATCGATCGTCCACCGTCTGCCACCTGGTTAACATCGCCCGCGACCTGGGACGAAAGCTGAAGTACAATCCGGATTCGGAAACATTCCGCGGCGACGCGGAGGCCAATGCAAAACTCACCCGCCCGCGCCGCAAAGGCTACGAATTGCCGCGCATCGGCTGAGCTATTTCCCCCATCCCTAGCGCGAAGTGACCCAACAAAGGAGACATCCATGACGACATCCCGCCGCGCCATTCTCGGCATGGCGGCCGCCGCTCCCGCTGCCGCCGCCCGACGCCACCTTTCCCCCAATGACCGCATCGGGATCGGACTCATCGGAGGCGGTGGCCGCGGCCGCTACCACCTCTCCGATCTCTCGAAGCTCAAAGCCGAAAACATCGCCATCACCGCCGTCTGCGACGTCCACCATCCGGCTTTGACTGCAATGGCGGAACGCGCGGGCACCGCCTTCTCCACCACGCCGCGCAAAACCACCGATTATCGCGAACTCCTCGTCTGGAGCGAAGTCGATGCGGTAATCATTGCCTCCCCCGATTTCACCCACGCCGAAATCCTCGCCGAAGCCGTTCGCGCGGGCAAGGATGCCTACTGCGAAAAGCCGATGGCTACCGTCTTCACCGATGCCAAACGCGCATTCCACGCCGTCAAACAATCGCAGCAGGTCGTCCAGATCGGCACACAGCGCCGCAGCGAGCCGGCGCTTATGGGAGCCGCGAAACTCATGCAGCAGGGCGTACTCGGCAAAGTCACCCGCGTCGACATGGAGGTCAACTTTCAGGAACCCCGCTGGCGTCGCGATTACTCGACAATCCGCGCCGAAGACGTCGATTGGCCCCGCTTCCTCTTCGGCCGTTCGGACCGGCCCTTCGAAGCGCGCCGCCTGCGCGAATGGCAGCTTTTCCGCGATTACACCAATGGCCTCCCCGGCCTCTGGATGAGCCACTACATCGACATCGTCCCGTGGTTCCTCGGCACACCCTACCCGCGCTCCGCCGTGGCCAGTGGAGGCGTCTTCTTCTGGAAGGACGGCCGCGAAACTGAGGACGTCTTTCAGGCCCTGATCGAATACCCCAACGATTGCCTCGTCCGCTGGGCCATGAGCCTCACCAACTCCGCCCCCGTTCGCAACGCCTGGTATGGCTCGCGCGGCATGCTCGATTGCGAAGCCCTGAAGATCACCGGCGCCGGCAGCAAAGCCCCGGACCGCATCGCCGGCGACATCGCCATCGAAAAGGTGGAAACCGACACCCACATGGAAAACTTCCTGCGCTCTGTCCGCTCCCGCAAGACGCCGCGCGCCGATATCCAGGCCGGATTCTCGCACGCCGTCGCCGGCATCATGTCCGCCGAAGCCCTGCGCACAGGACGTCGCGTCACCTTCGACCCCGAGCGCCTCGAGATCGTATGACGCGCCGCGTATTTGTTCCCCTCGCGGCATCGCCCTTGCTCCCCGCCGCCGGCGGACCGCCCATTCGCAAAGTGGAAGTCTTCCCCGTCATCTATCCCGTCACCGGCCACTTCCGCTTCTTCCCCAAGCCCCAGCGTCCCGCCGTCTTCGTCAAAGTCACCTGTGAGGACGGCTCCTCCGGTTGGGGCCAAAGTGTCCCCACCCACATCTGGAGCTACGAAACGCTCGAATCCGTCACCTCCTCGCTGCGTAACTATCTCACCCCGGCCGTCATCGGGCGCGACCCGTTCGACATCGCCGGAGCCCACCAGGCGATGAATAGTGTCATCGCACCGTCCTTCTCCACGGGTATGCCCATCGCCAAGGCAGGCATCGATCTCGCCCTCCACGATCTCACCGGCAAACTCGCCAAACGCTCCATCCCCAGCCTCTGGGGTCGCGTTCCCCGCGAGCGCATCACCCTCAGTTGGACCCTCAACCCGCGCACGCTCGACGAAACCGGCGAACTCGTCGCCGAAGGAAGCAAGCGCGGCTACCGCCATTTCAACATCAAGGTCGCCCCCGATCCCCGCTTCGATGTCGAACTCGCCAAACTCGTGCGCCGCCTCGCCCCCGATTGCTTCCTCTGGGCGGACGCCAATGGCGGCTATGACCCGGCCACCGCGCTCTCCGTCGCTCCCAAACTCGCCGCCGCCGGCGTCAATGTCCTCGAGCAACCCGTCGCCGCCAACCGCCTCTCCGGCTTCCGCGACCTCAAACGCCAGGGAGCCCTCCCCATCCTCATGGACGAAGGCGTCGTCTCCTCCGCCGACCTCATCGAATTCATCAAACTCGGCCTGCTCGACGGCGTCGCCATGAAACCCGCCCGCACCGCCGGACTCTGGGACGCCCGCCGCCAGGCCGAAATCCTGCGTGACTCCGGTCTCCTCATGCTCGGCAGCGGCCTCACCGATCCGGACGTCT
>JADLBG010000457.1 GCA_020847895.1 Bryobacterales bacterium | reverse complement strand
CCGGTAGTCATAACCTTCCGGCAATGCGACATGGAGACCAGTCTTGCCGAAAGCGAGTTGAACATGCATATGGGCAACGTAGCACAGGCGGCAACGGGGAAATGCAAAAGGGTTGAATCCGCGCTTCGAGCGGGCTCAACCCTTCTGCATTCTCTCGTTTTGTTGTCTCGGAGTTGTGCGCTATTGGTTCTCTCTCTAGTCAACCTCCCTGCAATGTAGGTGCGAAGAGGGGATGGTTTCTCTCGTATCAAGTTGGCTCCCGCCCCCATTTGATTCGCGTGTAAGCCACGCGGAACCCGAGCCGTTCGACATTGCGCTGGGTGGCTCCGCCGGGCTCGGCGCCGATGGTGGCGACGTCGCATCCGGATTGCCGCGCGTGGGAGAGGCGGGCTTCGAGCAGCGCGGCTTGAGCACCCCGGCGCCGCCATTCGGGGACGGTGCTTGCACCGGCGAGCAGGGCCACGCCATCATGAATCGCCAGCGATCCGGCGGCAACGGGATGGCCCTCAATCTCGGCGAGGAAGGTGAGGTTATCGGGGCGCGCGCACATGACGCGCATCATGCCGGGCAACAGATCGGAGACCTCGGTGTACTCGCGCCAACCTTCGACCGCCGTACGCGCCCACAATTCGCTTTCTTCGGCTCCCACCAAACGCACGTTTACGGATTCATCCAGGGCCTGAGGGGCGCGTTGCACGAGAGGCAAACAGAGGATGTTGGACAACTCCACCGGAGTGTACCCCCGTTCCTTCATCAGGGGGAGAATCCGTCTGTCCGCGAGAGGACTTACTTCGTGGAAGACCGCGGCTCCGCGTTGTTCGAAGAATGCCTCGATCCGTTCCATATCCTCGGGAAGGGGCATTTCGAAGAGGCCGAGTCCGAAGGTCTGCGTGCAGGGTGAATCGGGGCCGTCGAACATCGCGTAGGCTCCGGCGACTTCGATCCAACCGGCTCCGCAGCCGGGGAATACAAGAGTGCGGGCTTCCACAAAGCGGGCGTTGGCCGTAGCTTCGGCGCGCTCCAGGCGGCGGGAGAGGGTGAGATCGCTGTGCCAGGGCATTGAGTTCGAGTCTAGCAGCGCGAAGCTGTGAGAGAATCACAGGCGGCAATGAAGCGCCGCGCCGCACTCCCACTGATCGCAGCATCCGGATTTGCCTTTGCGGCGGATGAGTTTCACGATCCCGCGCCTCCGAAGGCGGAGAAACTCACGCCGATTGATACGCCGCCGGCGAAGGCGAATCCCACGGTGCGCTTCCACGCGAAGCCGAAGCCGCTTGCGCCGGGCGCGGTGACGCACGATTGGACCAGTTTTCTTGGACCCACGCATAATGCCATTTCGACGGAAACGAAGCTGCTGCATGAGTGGGAGAAATCGGGTCCGCCGCTGGTTTGGGAGATGCGGACCGGGTCGGGGTACAGTTCGCCCGCCATTGCGGGCGAACGGCTGGTCTTCTTTCACCGGCAGGAGAACCGGGAGAAAGTGGAGTGCCTGCGCGCAGAGAGCGGGGAGAAGTATTGGGAGTTCCGCTACCCCACGCAGTTTGAAGACCGCTACGGGTACAACAATGGACCCCGGGCCAGTCCGGTGATTGACGGGGAGCGTGTCTACACTTATGGGGCCGAAGGCAAGCTGCATTGTTTCCGCCTCGAGACCGGGCAGTTGTACTGGAAGCGCGATCTCGCGGTCGAGTTCAAAGTGCCGCAGGATTTTTTCGGCACGGCCACTACGCCTTTGATTGAAGGCGGATTGCTGATTATTAATGTGGGGGCGCCGGGTGGTCCCATGGTGGCGGCGTTCGACAAGATCAGCGGCAGGATGGTTTGGGGCGCGGGGAAGGAATGGGGGCCGAGCTACGCATCGCCGGTTCCGGCAGTGGTGCACGGAAAGCGCAGGGTGTTTGTGTTCGCGGGCGGGGAAAGCCGTCCACCCGCGGGCGGGTTGATCATGCTTGACCCGAAGAATGGAGCGATCGATTTCACCTTTCCGTGGCGCAGCAAGAGCTATGAATCCGTAAACGCCGCCTCACCGGTGGCGACGGGCAACCAAGTGTTCATCTCTGCCAGTTACAAGACGGGCGGGGCTCTGCTCAACGTTCTGCCCGACGGCAAATCGAGCGTGGCGTGGACTTCGAATGAAATCGGCACGCACTTCAATACGGCGGTTTATAGAGATGGGTATCTCTACGCGTTTGACGGGCGGAATGAGCCGGACGCATCGCTGGTGTGTGTGGAGTGGAAGACGGGGAAGGTGATGTGGCGAGTGAATCCGGAATGGGAGCAGACGCTGACGTTCAATGGCGAGAGCCGCAAGCAGACACTGGGGACCTTTCGTGGGACGCTGTTGTGGGCGGACGGGCACTTTCTTTGCCTGGGGGAACTGGGGTATTTGCTGTGGCTTGACCTGACGCCCAAGGGCTATCGGCAACATGCGCGCGCGTGGCTGTTCGCGGCGCGTGAAACGTGGTCGCTTCCGGTGCTGAGCCACGGACTGCTTTACATTTCCCAACATTCACGGGATATGCTGAATCAGACTCCGCCGCGGCTGCTGTGCTACGACCTGCGCGGGAGCGGCTGAAGGAAGTTCTTGAAAGGAGGTGGGGAGTGTTACGGCGCGAGTTTGTGATTTCCCTGGGAGGCGCGGCGCTACTGCCGGCGGCGGCGAAGCCTCATGTAGTGTTTGTGTGCGGAGACCATGAGTATAGCGGTGAGTTCACGCTGCCGGTGGTGGCGGGTGAACTGGAGAAGCATTACGGGATGCGGTGCACGGTGCTCAAGTCCGTGCCGGATCAGAACGGGGAGAAGGACATACCTGGACTCGAGGCATTGGGCAGCGCCGATCTGGCGGTGTTTTACCTGCGGTGGCGGCAACTGCCGGAAGAGCAACTGGCGCATATTGACGCCTATGTGAAAGCGGGGAAGCCCGTCTTCGGATTCCGCACCACTTCGCACGCCTTCAAGTACCCGGCAGATAGTCCGCTGGCGCGTTGGAATGCGTGGGGATCGGAAGCGTTCGGCACGCCTCCGGGTTGGGGCGGGGATGGACACACGCATTTCGGGCATCTGGCGAGCACGGATGTTTCGGTGATCCCTTCGGCGGCGGGCGATCCCATTCTGCAAGGCATCAGCGGGCCTTTTCATGTACGCAGTTGGCTTTACCGCGTGCTGCCGAAGTGGCCTCCCAAGAATGCGAAGCAACTGCTGATGGGGCATGCCGTCAATCCGAACAAGCCGGCGGAGGACAATCCCGTGGCGTGGACGTGGAGGAACCAATACGGCGGGCGCGCATTCTACACTTCGATGGGGCATCCGGAGGATTTCGCCGTGGAGCCTTTCCAGCGGTTGGTGATCAATGCGATTCACTGGTGCCTCCATGGCAAGGTTCCCGCGCGTTGGAAAGGGGCGATGACGATTCACGTTCCCTACCGGGGGATGGTGGCGACGAAATAGATCAATTCACGAGCAGATGAATGATACGGATGGCATGGCCGGTGCTTTGCGGGTTTTTCCGCGCGCTGACTCGAAGGCGCAGTTCGTGGCGCGAGGGCGGAAGGTCCGCGGAGAGAATGTAAGCCCAGGGGATGTGGAGTTTCGGGCTCCATTGGGTGAACAGATCCTGGCGCTGAAAGGGCTGGTTGTCAATGCTGTACTCCACGATGCCGGCATCGGGTCCGGCGGCAACGAAGATTCCCACGGCAGCGCCATCGAAGGAGAAGCGGCATTCAGCGCCTGGTAGCTGGCTGACGAGGGCGGACACATTGACGAAGCCGGGGCGCGTTGCCACGCCATCGGCGGGCTGCCAGTTTTCGATCACGGACCATCCGGCGCCTGGGTTTGCTTCGTTTACAGAGACGAGACGCCCGCGAAAGTAGCTCTTCTCATCGAGGGGAGGCGGCAGCGGGTAAGGGCGCAAGGCAGTGGAGGGACCGGCCGGGTCTTTCCATGCCGCCTCGATCAGCCGTTGGATGGATCGGAAGTAGACGGTCTGGCCGAAGGGCGAGGGGTGGAGGTTGAGGAAGTCCTTTTCCCAGGTGAACTCGCCGGCATCGATGCGTTCGGTCACTTCGCGAGCGAGGTCCAGTGAGGGCACGCCGTAATGTTCGGCTACGCGCTCATGGGTGCGAATGACCAAAGGAGTGCGGCCGGCGCGGAATTCGCGGAGTTTGCCGGGGTCGGCGAAGTGCATGAGGACGATGTCGAGGTTGGGATTGAGGAGGCGGGCGTGGCGGACAATGCCCTCCATCCCCCTGAGTTGTTCGCGCTCGGTGAAGCCGTTGGTGTCATCGTTGACGGCGGCCTCTTCGAAGAGCAGGTCGACGGGACGGGAAAAGACGTCACGTTCGAGGCGGAAGGCTCCGGGGGTGGAGCCGGTGGAAGGGATGCCGGCGTCGACGCAGTCGAATTCAGTTTGTGGGAATCGCTTGCGGAGATACTGACAGACCATGTCGCGCCAGCCGTTCATGTGAGTGATGGAGCCGCCGAGGAAGACGACGCGCGCCGGGCCTCCCTGAGAGAAGCGGGCAAGCGAGTTGCGCAGTCCTTCGCGCAGGTGGAAGTACTCGACGCCGTGCGGGGTCATGCCGGAGCCGGCAAGTGTCTCGCGCCCAGTGGTGTGACTGAGGATAAAGTTGACGGCCATGGCGGGGTCGTCGAGCGGGAAGTGATGCCCGCTGAGGGATTCCGGGAGGCTGGTGTTGTAGTGCACGGTGATGGGGCCGCCGGCGCCGCGGTATCGCCCGGCGAACGGGGCGGTGTTCTCTTCCGGGGGGACGACTGTGTCGTGTTCATTGACGATGTGCAGGGCGGGAATACGATGGGCTCCGAGCGCGGCGGCGTTGTCGAGCGGGTTGTGACGGAAGGCGAGCATCTGTTGTTCAGTGAAGCCGAAGGATTCGAGAGCCTGCCTCCAGTCTGACGGCGATCCTATTCCCTTGCCGCGGCCGCCGGGCCAGCTTTTGATGTCGCAGACGGGAGATTCGCAATAGATGCAACTGACCTTTTCGGGATTCTTCAGCGCCCAGTTGTAGACGAAGAGCCCGCCGCGGCTCACGCCTTCGAGCGCGACTTTAGGGGAGAGATGGAAGGTCTCCGTGACGTAGGCATAGAAGTGATCGAAGCCTTCCACCGCTGTTGGACTGCCGAAGATGTTCGGTAGGTCGTAATAGGCGACGTGCAAGCCTTTGCCGAGCAGGGCGATGGCGGCTTCGGGATGATATTCGGGGAATCGCGCGCGCCACAGCCAGGGGTTGCCGGGAGCTGCTATGCGCGGGAGCACGACGTATCCTTTGACGCCATCGACGGTGAACTCGCGTTTCTCGTAACCGTTCCACAGCGATTGCGCGGGCGCCGGGGCGGCGAGGAGGAGCAGCGCAAGGAAGGGGAGCATAGGCAAAGCCTCAGTGTATCGCTCATTGGCGATACTGAAGATTTGCCGAAGGAATTGGGGAGGCGCATGACGTTACGGAGGTCGGAGTGGGTGCTGGCGGCGTACTTCATCTATTGCGCGGCGTGCAGCGCCATTCTGCCGGTGAGGCCAAGCATCACGCGCGCGACGATTTCGGTGAACGCCATGGTGCTGGCGGGGTTGCTGCTGCTCTCATACGCCGAAGGTTTGAGGCATCTGAGACTGTTGCGCGTCATGCGGGACTGGTATCCGCTTCCATTGATGCTGCTGTCCTACAGGGAGATGGGATGGTTCGCGCCGCACACGCATACATACAAACTGGAGCAGGGATGGGTGGTGTGGGACAGGCTGTTGTTGAACCACTGGGGTTTGCGGAACCTGGTGGAGGCAGCGGGCGCGGTGGGTCCGTCGCTGCTCGAGATCTGCTACTCGCTGGTCTACGCGATCGCGCCGTTCTGCATGGGCTGGCTGTATGCCCGCCATAAGACGGGGCGCATGGACGCGTTCGTCACGGTATTCCTCACGGGCATCCTGACCGCGTATGTGCTGTTTCCGTTTTTCCCATCGGAGCCTCCGCGGACGGTGTTTCCGAACGAAGATCTGCCGCGCGTATTTACTGTGTTCCGCCGGTTCAATCTGGTGCTTGTGGGCGGCTACGGGATTCACATGAGCGTGTTTCCGAGCGCGCACGTTTCGGGGGCCTTTTCGGCCGCCTTCGGGATGAGGGAGATTTTGCCGGAGGAGCCATGGGTGTGGCGCGGTCTGCTGCTGCTGGCGATAGGAATCGCGACAGCGACGATTTACGGGAGATACCACTATGCGGTGGATGCTCTGGCGGGGTTCGCCATTTCGCTGGTGGCGTGGAGGGTTGCGCGACAGATGAGTTGAGCTGGAGGCGGCAATGCTCGAGAGGATGGCAAGGCTTGGTCTGGTGGCGGCGGGAGGGTATGCGGCGCTTTCCTTCCTGGCGCATCGCAGCATCTATTACCCGATGCGTTATCCCGAAGGGTGGTGGAATGAGCAGCGAAGCCTGGGAGCGGAAGATGTGCAAATCGTCACGCGGGACGGGGTGAAACTGCACGGCTGGTGGAAAGAGACGCGAGGGTCAGAGATTGCCACGCTGTTTCTTCACGGCAACGCAGGGAACGTGTCGCACCGGGGGCGTTCGATTCGCGCCATTACCGAGGCGGGGTCGTCCGTGCTGGCGCTGGACTATCGCGGGTACGGCAAGAGCGAAGGCTCGCCATCGGAGACGGGGCTGTACGCGGATGCGGATGCGGCGTATGACTGGCTGATAGGAAAGGGCTACGATGCGGCGCGGTTGATCCTTCACGGCGAATCGCTGGGGACAGCGGTGGCGGTGGAACTGGCCTCGCGCCGTTCTTCTCGAGGTTTGATTCTGGAGGCTCCGTTCCCCTCCGCGCGGGCGGTGGCGGGGACGGTGTTGCCGGTGGTGGGACCCGCGCTGGTGTGGGGCTTTGATTCGAAGGGG
>JADLBG010000456.1 GCA_020847895.1 Bryobacterales bacterium | reverse complement strand
GATCTTTACGCCCAGCCCGCGCATGCACGCGAGCGTGGACTGGCAATCCGCGCCTTGTGAGTAGTTGTAGATCTTCGAGTCGCCTTCGGCGAGCGAGGCGAGCATGCCATAGCGGTGAGAGATGGACTTGTCGCCCGGGAGGCGAATGGAGCCTTGCAGGGCTCTGGCGGGTTGGATGGTTTCGACCATGCGGAAACCATCCATTGTACCGGGTGAAGCGATTGCTACGCCTCCGGAAAGCGGTTATACCGCGACGAGTTCGGGAACGTAGTTCATGTAGCCGCGCGGCTCGCGGTAGCGCTGAAAGCGGTAGCCGGCGCCGAAGATGGTTTCGATATACGTGTCTCCGTAGGGAAACAGCTTCTTGCGCAGCCGGCGAATGTGCACGTCCAGGGTGCGCGTGCGGATACCGCGCCCATATCCCCAAATTTTTTCAAGGAGGATCTCGCGCGGGACGGTCTCGCCGGCGTTGTCCAACAGAAGCCCCAGCAGCTCATGCTCTTTTCGCGTGAGAAGTATCTCACGCAGGTCGACATAGGCTGAACTGTTGTGGAAATCAAAGGAGAGATGTTGGTCCTGATATTTCTTCTCGGCATTGCTTGCTCTGGCTGGAAACATTGTGGAAGGCCCCCTTTCTTCCGTTCAATTCGATACTAAGGTCCATACGAAGAGAGGTGGTGGTTTGTTTGTAAAAAAGTTGTAAAAGATACGAGCTTCGACCGGACCTTTGGCGCGGCCCGGCCGGCGGCTTGCCTTCTTTCCCGGACGAGACGGACAATGAGTCGGGGGATGCGATGTTTACACGACGTCATTGGTTATCAGCATCGGCGGCTTTCGCCGCCGCTCCGCAGGCTCTGCCCGCGGCAGGCAAGCATGTAGTAATCTCCTCGGCAAACGGCTTGCGCGCCTGCGCGCGGGCCATGGAGATGATCAGGTCCGGGGCGGATACCCTCGACGCCGTGGTGGCCGGGGTCAACATTGTCGAGGAAGACCCGGATGATGATTCCGTGGGTTACGGCGGCCTGCCGAATGAAGAAGGCGTAGTGGAATTGGATGCTTGTGTCATGCACGGGCCCACCCGCCGCGCCGGCTCCGTGGCGAGCATCCGCGGTGTAAAGACGCCGTCCAAGATCGCCAAACTCGTGATGGAGCAAACGGACCACGTCATGCTCGCAGGTGAAGGGGCCGCGCGGTTCGCCAGGGCCTACGGCTTCAAGGAGGAGAACCTCCTCACCGAAAAGTCCCGGCTGGCGTGGCTTGTCTGGAAGCGCAGCCTGCGCGACGCCTCGGGACACAATAACTGGACCGATGGGCTCGACGCTCCTCTGAAGCCCACCGCCCGGCTGAAACGGATGTTTCCCGATGTGAACGACGAGTTGCTGGCCTATGCCTGGGACCGCGCGATTCATCCTCCGACGGGCACCATCAACTGCCTGGCGCTGAACACCAAGGGAGAGATGAGCGGGGTGACGACGACGAGCGGCCTCGCCTGGAAGATTCCGGGGCGCGTCGGGGATTCCCCCATCATCGGCGCGGGGCTCTATGTCGATCAGGACGTGGGCGCGGCGGGGTCCACCGGACGCGGCGAGGAGAATATCCGCATCGCCGGCGGCCACACCATCGTCGAAAACATGCGTCACGGGATGTCCCCCAAGGAAGCCTGTCTCGATGCGGTGAAGCGCGTGGCGCGGAATTACGATAACGATCCGGCGAGACTGGCGAAGTTCGATATCAGCTTTTACGCGCTGCGGAAAGACGGAGAGTACGGATCGGCCACGCTCTGGAGCGGGACCACGAAGAACGGGCAAGTGCGGCCGCGGCAGTTCGCCGTGAATGACGGCGGGAAGAGCCGGCTCGAGAACTGCGCCTATCTTCACGAACGGCGGTGAGTGCGCCGCCCATGATAAATTTAAACATATCCTCTCACCATCGCCACGGTCACCGCTTCTAATAATGTCAGAATCCTCAGCAAACGCCGGTCGGCGATTCCAGCAACTTGTCGAGATCATGGCCCGCCTGCGGGCGCCGGGCGGGTGTCCCTGGGACCGGGAACAGACCTTCGATTCCATCAAGCCCTACACGCTCGAAGAAACCTACGAAGTGATGGAGGCCATCGACAACCGCGACTGGCGCGCGCTCGCCGAGGAGCTTGGCGATTTCCTGTTGCAGGCCGTCTTCTATGCCCAGATGGCCGCCGAGGAACGGCATTTCACCATCGAGGATTCGCTCGAGGCCATCAACGAGAAACTCATCCGGCGCCATCCGCATGTCTTCGGAGATGGAAATGCGAAAACATCCGATGAAGTAAAGGTGCGTTGGGACGAGATCAAGCAACAGGAGAAGAAGGACCGCGGAGAGCAGCCCCAGGGGATGCTGGACGGCGTGCCGAGGGCGATGCCGGCGCTCGTCGAAGCGCGGCAGATCAGCTCCAAGGCGGCCGCGGCGGGCTTTGATTGGGAGAACGCCTCGCAAGTACTCGAGAAGGTTCACGAGGAGATCGCGGAGTTGGAGCAGGCGCGGAACGCGCGGGACCGCGGCGAAATGGAGGGTGAGATCGGGGATCTGCTGTTCACCATCGTCAACCTCGCGCGGTTCCTGAAAGTGGATCCCGAACAATCGCTGCGCCGCACCAACGCGAAGTTCCGGAAGCGGTTCGCGCACGTGGAACAGTCCCTGGCCGCGCGCGGGAAGACCGTCAGCGCCTCGACTCTCGAGGAGATGGAGGCGCTCTGGCAGGAGGCGAAAAGTTTGTGATCGAGACGCGAAAACTGACCACCATTGCGGAATACGAAGAAGCGGTGAATCTTCAGCGGGAGATCTGGGGATTCGCGGACGTGGAGCTGCTGCCGCGCCGGTTGTTCGTGGTGGCGAACAAAGTGGGAGGGCAGACGTTTGGGGCCTTCGACGGCAGCCGCATGGTGGCGTTTCTGGTTGCCATCCCCGGACTCAAGTCCGACGGATCCATTTACCTGCACAGCCATATGCTGGGCACGCTTGCCGGATATCGCGACCGCGGGCTGGGACGAAAGCTGAAGCTGATGCAGCGCGAGGAAGCGCTTTCCCGCGGCATCAAGCTGATCGAATGGACCTTTGATCCCCTGGAATTGAAGAACGCTTTCCTCAACATCGAGCGCCTGGGCGCGGTGGTGCGGCGGTTCGTTCCCAATCAATACGGCACCACCTCGAGCCACTTACACGGCGGCTTGCCGACAGACCGCTGCGTGGCCGAGTGGTGGATCGATTCCCCTCGCGTACAGGCCATTTTGAACAACACTCCTTTGCCGGCGGCGCCCGTTGAAGCGCGCGTTTCCATTCCATCGAACATTGACACCCTGCGGCAGAAAGACGCCCGGCAGGCGCGCGCCGTTCAGGACATGGTGCGCGAACGTTTCCTCGAATACCTGCGCCGGGGTCTCGAAGTATCGGGCTTCGAAAGGACCGAGGAAACGGGCGCTTACCTGTTTTCCCCGCGGCAGGGTTGAGGAATCACTATGTCATTTCGCATTGATCAGATCACGCTGCGGCACATCCGGATGCCGCTGGTGCATTTCTTCGAGACGAGCTTCGGGCGGACGTATGAACGCGCCATGATCCTGGTGGAAGTATCGGGCGGCGGAATCTCGGGCTGGGGGGAAGCCACCTGCGGGGAGAACCCCTTCTACAACGAGGAATGGACCGATTCGGCGTGGCTGATTCTGCGCGACTACGTGGCGCCGCGCGTGCTTCACCACGAATTTGGCGCGGCCGGCGAAGTGGGCGCGCGCACGGCGCACATTCGCGGCCACAATATGGCTCGCGGCGGTTTGGAAGCGGCCGCATGGGATCTGGAAGCGCGCCTTCTCGGCAAGCCGCTCTACCAGCACATCGGCGGCGGCGCGCGCCGGGAAATCCCCTGCGGGGTCTCCATCGGCATTCAGGACACCGTGGCGCAACTGCTTCAGAAAATCGAGACCGAGATCAAAGCCGGCTACCAGCGCATCAAGATGAAGATCAAGCCCGGCTGGGACATCGATGTCATCAAGGAGGTGCGCAAGGAGTTCCCTTCCATCAAACTGATGGCGGATGCCAACAGCGCTTACACGCTGAAGGACATCGATCATCTGCGCCGCCTTGATGAATTCTATCTGATGATGATCGAACAGCCGCTGGCGCACGATGAGATCATCGACCACGTTCCGCTGCAAGCCGCGCTCCAGACGCCCATCTGTCTCGATGAATGTATCCGTTCTTCCCACCAGGCCGGGCAGGCCATTCGCATGAAGGCTTGCGGCATCATCAACATCAAGCTGGGCAGAGTGGGCGGATTCGCGGAAGCCGTCAAGGTGCACGATGTCTGCCAGGCCCACAATATTCCCGTCTGGTGCGGCGGAATGCTCGAAGCGGGAATCGGACGGGCCCATAACATCGCCATGGCCACGTTGCCGGACTTCGTGCTGCCGGGCGATGTTTCCGCCAGCAAGCGCTACTGGTCCCGCGATATCATCACGCCGCCCGTCGAGGTGACCGGCCGCGGCACGATCGTGGTGCGCGATGAACCCGGCTTCGGCTACCCCATCGACATGGATTTTCTGAAGCAGATCACGGTCCGGGAGGAGACCCTGCGTTGAGCACGCAGAGTCCTTCTGCTGCCACCGCCGGTGATCTCCGGGTTGTTTCAGGACAACCTTCCCTGATCCGCCTCTATGCGCTTCTCACCCTGATGGTCTTCTTCTGGGCGCTGAATTTCGTCATTGCGCGCATTGCTCTGCGGTATTTCCCTTCGCTGCTCGCCGCCAGCCTGCGCGCCCTGATCGCCGGATTGCTCCTGCTGCCCCTCTATTTCTGGAAGGGCCGCGAGTTCGATCATGAGCCGTGGACGCGGAAGGACATTCCGATGCTCCTGCTGCTCGGCGTGACGGGCGTGACGTTCAACCAGGTGCTGTTCCTGCTGGGGTTGGAGCGTACAAGCACGCCGCATGCCGCGATCATGACGGGCATCATGCCGCTTCAAGTACTGGTGATGTCCGCCTTCTGCGGCCTCGAGCGGCTGAACGGATTGCGGTTGGCCGGGATGGGACTGGCCCTCGGAGGCGTAGGCGTCCTACAGACCTCGCGCTCCATTGGGACGAGCGCCACTTTGCTGGGCGACGCTCTCGTGCTGCTTTCGGGCACCGCGTTTGCCGCCTTCGCTGTAATCGGCAAGAAACTGACGGCCAAACACGGCGGGCTCACCATCAACACGTTCGCCTTCCTCGGCGGCGGGTTGGTGCTTCTCCCCGTAATTGCCTGGGAAAGCCTGAGCTTTTCCTATACGCACGTGGCGCCGGCCGGGTGGCTGAGCCTGCTCTACATGGCTGCTTTCCCATCAGCCGTGGCCTACCTCATCTTTTACTATGCGCTCACCTACATTCCCGCCTCGCGCGTGGGCAGCTTCAGCTACTTGCAGCCCATCCTGGCGACCATTCTCGGCGTGCTCCTGCTGGGCGATCATATCTCGTCCGCCCTCGTGCTGGGCGGAGCATTAGTGCTCACCGGCGTCTTCCTGACGGAGCGCGGCTGATGGCCGGATTCATCCAGCTTCTCAAAGAAAATCCCAACTACCGCTACACGTGGATGGGACAGGTGGTCAGCGAGATTGGAGACCACTTCAACAACATCGCGGTGTTCAGCCTGGCCGTCAAGTACGCCGACTCGGGACTCGTGGTCACCGGCGTCCTGCTCTCGCGGGCGATTCCGGCCATTCTCGCAGGCCCGCTCGCGGGCGTGCTCCTCGACCGCATGGACCGCAAGCGCATCATGATCACCAGCGACCTGGTGCGCGCCGTCGTGGCGCTGGGCTTCATCTCCACCATCCATTCCTCCAGCAGCAAATCGCTGTATCTTCTGAGCGCGCTGCTCATGCTGGCGTCGCCGTTCTTTACCAGCGGACGCTCCTCGATTCTTCCCGCCATCGCCACGCGCGAGCAGTTGCACACGGCGAATTCGCTCACGCAGACAACGCAATGGACCACCCTGACCATCGGAACCATGCTCGGCGGCGCAAGCGTGTCACAACTGGGGTATCAGTGGGCTTTTTTCCTCAACGCGTTGTCGTTCCTGTTCTCCGCATGGAGCATCTCGCGCCTCCGCGTGCCCGGCGGCGCCTTCCGGGCGCAGCGCTCGGCCCTCACTGAAAACGAAGTCGCCCGCCCGTGGCATGAATATGTGGAGGGACTGCGCTACATGCGGCGAAATCCCCTGCTGCTCGGTATCGCGGTCCTCGGCCTGGGATGGGCCAGCGGCGGCGGCGCGGCGCAGATCCTCTTCAGCCTGTTCGGCGAGAACGTCTTTCATCGCGGAGCGGCGGGAATCGGGACCATCTGGAGCTTCGCCGGAGTGGGTTTGCTCATCGGCGGATTCATCGCGCACACCTTTGGCCCCCGCTTGAGCTTTCTGGGATACAAACGCACCGTCGCCTTCTGCTTCCTGGTGCATGGCGGCGCTTATATCGTCTTCAGCCAGATGAAGCAGTTCACCCTGGCGCTCGTGTTCATCGCGCTTTCCCGCTGCGCCATCGCCATCAGTTCGGTGATGAACTTTTCGCAGCTCCTGCGGCATGTTGCCGACGAATTCCGCGGGCGTGTCTTCTCCACCTATGAGACGCTCACCTGGGGGATGATGATGCTGTCCATGACTGCCGCGGGCGTCGCCAGCCAGTTCTATAGCCCACGCACGATTGGGGCGTGGTCCGGAGCCATCAGTTCGCTCACGGCATTCTATTGGCTGGCCCTCGAATGGTACGGGCGGCTCCCGGAACCGGCCCGCGAAGGCATCGAACCGGAGGAGGTGGAAGTGCATGAACCAACCGTCTAGCCCGCTGAGTGGTAAATTCGTGCTGGTGACCGGCGCGGCGAAACGGGTGGGCCGCGGCATCGCGCTCCATCTCTCGAGCGCGGGCGCAAGAGTGTTGATCCATTACGGCGCCTCCGAAGCCGAAGCGCGCCGGACGGCGGAGGAATGCGGGGCCGCGGGAATGTATCGGGCCAATCTCGAGAGCGTCGCGGAGATCACGGAGATGTTCGCCGCAATCGAGCGCGATCATGGAAGACTCGACGGGTTGGTGAACAACGCCGCGCGGTTCACGCGCTTCCATCCCTTCGACATCACCGAGGCGGATTGGGATTTCATCCATGCGGTGAATCTGAAGAGCGTTTTCTTCTGCTGCCAGCAGGGCGCCAAGCTGATGCGCAAGCACGGCGGCGGGCGCATTGTGAACATCAGCTCGCTCGGCGGATTGCGCCCTTGGGCCGAACACGCCCACTATTGCGCGTCGAAGGCGGGCGTAATCATGCTCACCAAGGCATTGGCGAAGGCGCTCGCGCCCGACATCACCGTGAACTCCGTGGCCCCCGGAGTGATCCCCTTCGGGGCGCTCGATGAAAGAGCCGAGGCGATGGTGCGCGCCACGCCGGCGCAGCGCGCCGGCACGGCGGAAGAGATTGCGGAGGCTGTGGCCTATTTCCTCCGGGCCTCGAACTTCGTGACCGGCCAGATCATGGCCGTGGATGGGGGCTTGAGTCTGCGGTAGTAGCGGACAGAAACTGCCCGCGGTAATCTGTGAGGATTCCCATGATCCTCAAACAGTATTACCTGGGCTGCCTCGCTCACGCTTCCTACCTTCTCGGCGACGAAACCAGTTCCACCGCGGTCGTTGTCGACCCTCAACGTGACATCCAGCAGTATC
This sequence comes from Bryobacterales bacterium, assembly GCA_020847895.1. Lineage (GTDB taxonomy): Bacteria > Acidobacteriota > Terriglobia > Bryobacterales > Bryobacteraceae > CADEFT01. Next base: position 9,215 of record JADLBG010000456.1, on the reverse strand, counting down.
TGGCGGACGCGGAGAGGTTCGGTCTCCGGATTCGCCACGTCTTTCTCAGCCATTTCCACGCCGATTTTGTTGCCGGGCATCTCGAGTTGCGCGACCGTTGCGGGGCTACGATTCATCTCGGTTCGCGCGCCCAGGCGGAATACGCATTTGTCGGCATGAAGGATGGGGACACACTGAACTTTCCCGGGATGCGGCTGCAAATTCTGGAAACCCCTGGTCACACGATAGAGTCCATCTCCATCCTGGTCTTCGATCTCGGCAGGAGCCCGGAAGACCCCTACGCTGTCCTCACAGGCGACACTCTGTTTATCGGCGATGTCGGCCGCCCTGACCTGCGCGCGTCGCTCGGCTGGTCGGCTGACGAACTGGGAGCCCATCTTTATACGTCGTTGCAAACGCGGCTCCTCCCGCTTCCTGACGCGACGCTTGTGTATCCAGCCCACGGCGCCGGTTCCCTGTGCGGAAAGCAGCTTTCCTCGGATACGGTCTCTTCCCTCGGAGATCAACGCCGCCTGAACTATGCGCTTCAGCCTATGACAAAGGACGAATTCATTCGGCTCGTCACGGCGGACCAGCCGGATGCTCCCCCCTATTTCACCTATGACGCGATCCTGAACACGCGTGAGCGAGCCACGCTCGACAGGAGTCTCGAGCAGGTTCTACGCTCCATTGATCTCACGGAGATCCTTCGGATGGACGACGCCGGCTCGCAGATTCTCGATGTGAGAGACCCCGCCGAATATGCGAAAGGCCATCTCGCCGGCAGCATCAATATCGGACTCGGAGGGCAATACGCCACTTGGGCCGGCACGGTGTTGGACCGCGGCAAGCCGATTGTCATCATCGCTGAGCCGGGGCGCGAACAGGAAGCGGCCTTGCGGCTGGGCCGTATCGGGTTCGACCATGTCAAAGGTTTCCTCAATGGCGGCATGCAGGCGCTGGCTGCGCGGCCGGACCTGGTTTGGCCGACCGAACGCCTCAGCGCTCCGATGGTGGCCGAGGAGTTGGCAGGCGAAGAACCGCCCATGCTTTTAGACATCAGAAGCCCGCGCGAGTGGGCGTCCGGACACATCGCAGGCAGCGTGAATGTTCCGTTGAACCACTTGCTGGAACGGATTGCCGAAATCCCGCGCGGCCGCCGGATTGCCGTCCTTTGCGCGGGCGGCTACCGGTCTTCGATCGCGGCCGGCATCCTGCATCAGCATGGGATCACCCAACTGATCGAAATGGCGGGCGGACTCGCCGCTTGGGAAGCCGCCAAACTACCCGTGGTTTGTCAGCCCGGCTAGCGATCCTCCGGCGGTTCAAACTGCTTCACCTCCACTCCCGGCGGAGCCTTGTAATCGAGCACCGTACCCATCTTGCGGCGCAACACCTTGTCGAAATACGCGGCGGCATACTTGGCTAGCAGATCCATGATTGCCTCCGCCCCCGGCCGTTCGTTCAGCACGTCGAAGTCGAGAAAACTGCGCAGATGCATCGCCGGGGTGCGGATGAGGATGTCGTAGACTTGCCCGCGGACGAGGCGGCTCGGCTCCCGTAGCTCCTCGTGAATGATGGCGAGGGGCTTGGGAAACGCAGGCCCCGCCGGAAAGCCGTCCAGGTTCAGACAGAGTTTGATGCGTGAGTCCTCGCGGGTGAGCGCCATGGCTGCCTTTGCGCCCGTCAAGTGGCCGAGAGCGCCTGCCTTCTGCCAGTCAATGCTGCGCAGGAAAAGCTTGCTTGCCGCCATCTGGTCGAGGGCGAACTTCGCGTCCGCTGTCCACACTTTGACGCGGCCCGCTTCGAATGCGGGGATGTTCGCCTCCGGCGGCTCGAACCACCCCGCGGCGGCAAATCCGGCAATGCGGCCCTCCGAAAGCGTGGTGGCGAAGACCTCGTAGGTGGGATCAAGCGCGAGAACAATATAGCCGTAGCTGACCAGATTGCCGAGGATGGTGGTGTACCCCAGGCTGCTCGCTCCGAGCATCGGGAAGAAGACAAGCAGGGGAAACCGGCCGTGGAGCACTTCGCCTTGCGCGCGAACTTTGGGTTTCGCCTTGGAAGCCGGTTCCAGCGCTCCGTCAAGCGCCGAACGGAGCAGATCGTCGCCCAGCGTTTCGCGCCATTTCGAAAGGTCGGGCAGGTATTGGGCCTGGGAACCGGTGGCAGGCATGCAGGGATACCAGACGTGCACGACGAACTCGCGGCGGTCGGAAGGGTCCGCGGTCAATGGCTCGTCTCGCGAGGCGTCCCTGGCAACGAAGGTCATGCGCGCGGGCGTGTAGCGGCCTTGGGGCTCGGGCAGTTGGGCAAGGAGAGTCGAGGCGAACAGCGTAATCCAGAGCGAGCGAAGCCCCATCGCGGACTATGATAGCCCGTTTCAGTAGCTCAATTTTCCGAGTATATTGCGAAGGTAGTCCCTGGTTTCCGGGATGTCTGGGACGGCGCCCTCGCGGTCCACCCGGCCCGCCCCCGCGTTGTAGGCGCTCAAAGCGAGTTCCAGATTCCCCTTGTAGCGTTCGAGCAGTTGTTTCAACAGGCGGGCGCCGGCGTGGACGTTCTCCTTGGGATCGAACGGGTTCCGGACACCGAGTTCGGCGGACGTGGCGGGCATGAGCTGCATCAGGCCCTGAGCTCCCTTCGAGGAGACAGCGCAAGGACGGAAGCCGCTTTCCCTCTGCATGACGGCCCGGACCAGGTCCTCTTTGAGCCCCTGCCGGCTGGAGGCGTCTTTCACCAGCCCGTCCACCTCCGCTGAGGGCAGGGGATCGCAGGGGGCCTGAATCGATGATTGAGCAGCCTCCGGCGGCGCGGAAGGTGCAATATTTTCAAATGGTTCTCTGGGCCAGGGAGTGGTGAACCAGGAGGAGGATTGAGTGGATTGGCTCTCCCCGGCCGGGCCCGCTACCTGCCGGCGCACAGATGCCTTCTGTTTCGCGATGGAAGCCGCCATCGCCTCCGGCATCGGGCGTTCGGGTGTCTCCTTTGCCGGCGGTTCCGCCAACAGAGGAAAGCACAACAGTAAGCAGGCGCAAGTCCGCACTCTTTACTCATCGGACGAAGTAGCGCAAAGGTTGAGGTTTGGCTAAGGCCATTCGGAATTGGACGTTTAGGGCAATTTTTCCCCTCCCCGCAACTACACTTGGAGTTCCTTGCCGACGATAAAAAGGTATATGCATGACAGGCGTATACAATCCCGAATGCTGTGCGCGGACCTTGTGAATATCCAATGGAAAGAATCCTCCGGAAAGGTGCGGCGCGCTGTCGCCAACCTCGAGGATATTTCCCTCTCCGGCGCCTGTCTTCAGTTGGATCAGCCCATCCCCCTCAAAACCGTCCTCCGCATCAGCTATCCCAAGGGTCAGCTCATCGGATATGTCCGGTATTGCGTCTACCGCGACATCGGCTACTTCATGGGTGTCCAGTTTCAGGACGGCTCCGCCTGGAGCCGGAGACACTTCAAGCCCCAGCACTTGTTCGATCCCAGGCGCTTGATGACGCGGCCCGCGCCCCGAACCTCCACCCCGGCAGTCGAATTGGATCTCCCGCCTCAGTAGCGGGCCAGCCAGCGGAGTTTCTCTACCAATTTGTCCGCATTCGGCAGGTACGCCTCTTCAAGCGGCGGGCAGTACGGCACCGGCGTGTCCGGCGCCGCCACCCGCAGAACCGGGCCGTCCAGATCCTCAAACGCCTTTTCCGTGATCCGGGCCGCGATTTCACCGCCAAACCCTCCCGTCAGGTTGGCCTCATGAAGGACAATGGCCTTCGAAGTCTTACGGACGCTCGCCAGGACGGTCTCCTCATCAAGCGGTGTCAGCGTCCGAAGGTCGATGATCTCGACGGATACACCTTCCTTCTCCATCCGCCCGGCGGCTTCCGCCGCCACGTGCACCATCGCCGAATACGTGATCACCGAAATGTGCTTCCCTTCACGGAACACATTCGCTTTGCCGATCGGAACCGTATAGTCCCCTTCCGGCAGTTCGTCCTTCACGCGGCGGTAGAGCGCCTTGTGCTCGAAAAAGATCACCGGATCGTTATCCCGGATCGCGGACTTGATCAGACCCTTGGCGTCGCGCGCCGTGGCGGGCAGAACCACCTTCAGCCCCGGCGTATGTGTGAACCACGCCTCATTCTGCTGCGAATGGAACGGCCCGCCGTGAATGCCGCCCCCGCAGGGAGCGCGCACCACAATCGGCGCGGGAGCATTCCAGCGGTACCGGCACTTGGCCGCGAAGTTCACAATCTGGTCGAATCCGCAACTGATGAAGTCGGCAAACTGTATCTCAGCCACCGGGCGCAGCCCCATGAAGCCGGCGCCAATGGCCGCGCCGACAATCGCCGACTCGGAAATGGGTGTATCCACCACACGCCGCTCGCCGAATTGCTCCAGCATTCCCGCCGTAACCTTGAACGCTCCGCCGTAGATCCCGATGTCCTCTCCCAGCAGGAACACGTTCGCGTCGCGCTCCATCTCCTCCCGGATCCCTTCCCGGATCGCTTCCACGTATGTTGAAGGCATGGTTCTAACTCTCGTAGACGCCGTCGAGAAGTTCGGAGGCGTCCGGGTACGGGCTGTTCTCAGCCCATTCGATGGCTTCGTCCGTCTCCCGGCGGATGCGGGCGTGGATTTCCTCAATCTCCGCCCTGCTTCCCCACCCCTGGTCCAGGATGCGCTTCTCAATGCGCCGGATGGGACACAACTCGCCCCATTCTTCGAACAAGTGCTTCGGCACGTAGTCGGCGGGGTCGTGCGCGGAATGGCCCGTCATGCGGAACGTCTTGCACTCGATGAGATAAGGACCCAAGCCGGCGCGCGCATGGGCGGCCGCTTTGACGGCGGCATCGTGCACCGCAAGAACGTCATTGCCGTCCACAATCACCGACGGCATGCCGTAACCCGGAGCGCGGTCGGCAACGTTGCGGCAGGCCATCTGCTTGCTCAGCGGCGTCGAATAGGCGTACTGATTGTTGTTGCAGATGAGCACCAGCGGCGCCTTCTGCACCGTGGCCAGGTTGATGCCTTCATGCCAGTCCCCGCGGCTGGTGGCCCCGTCGCCGAACCATACCCACGCCACGTCGTCCTTGCCCTGGTACTTGATTGCCATCGCCGCGCCGGCCGCCACCGGGATGCTCGCCGCCATGGCGCTGATGATGGCCACCAGTTTCCGGTCGAGATCGCCCATGTGCATGTTCCCGTCCCGCCCGCGCGTCAGACCCCCGGCGCGGCCCATGTATTGAGCGAACACCTGCCGCGGAGCCACTCCGCGGATGAAGTAGAGCGCCAGGTCGCGGTGGGAGGGAAACAGCATGTCCGCCGGCCGGGCCGCAAGGCCTGAGCCGACGGGAATCGCCTCCTGCCCGCGTCCGACGTACACCCCGCCCACCACCTTGCCCTGCCGGTACAGCCGGCGCTCGATGCGTTCTTCCACCTCCCGCATCAACGCCATGTAATACAGCGATCGCCGCGCAAGGTCTGCCCTCTCTTGGGATTCGGCAACCTGTTCCGGATTGAGTTCTTGGAGCTTGACGGCTGGCATGGTGGTTCCCTGCGATGACTGTCACCTGCTGGCCCATGGCAGGCCCGCAAACGTTCAGCCCAAACACACAAGTATAAGCGATTTTTAATCTTCGAGGATGACCGATGCCATCCCCTGCCCGGCGGTGTGCGTGAGCGAGAGGGAAATGCGTCTCACCCCGAGCCGCGCGGCCACTTCCGCTGCCACCCCATGCAGGTGTAACACCGGTTTTCCCCCCGCTAGATTGACCACCTCGAAGTCCTGCCAGCGGATTCCGCCATGCCACCCCGTGCCGATGGCTTTCATCCCCGCTTCCTTGGCCGCGAATCGCGCCGCGTAGCGCTCGTAACGGTTGGCCTTGCGCTCCACATAGGCGATTTCGCCCGCCGTGTACACCCGGTCCCGGAACCGGTTCCCGTATCGCTCCAGCGCCTCGCGGATGCGGCTCACTTCCGCAAGATCGATACCCGTGCCCACAATCACAACTCGGCTCCGGTGCTGGTGATCACCAGGCGCCCGTGCTTGACGCCCTTCGTGCTGATCAGCATGTCCGCGATGCGCCGGACCGCGGCCGACTTGCCTCGCAGCACCAGCACTTCCAGACAGTGGTCGTGGTCCAGGTGCACATGAAGAGTCGAGAGCACGTGGTGGAAGGCTTCGTGCTGGATATCCGTGAGTTTTTCGCTCAGCATGCGCACATGGTGGTCGTAGACCAGAGTGACGGTGCCCACCACGGCGGCGTCCGGGCGCTCACCCGCCTTTTCCACCAGTTCGTCGCGAATCAGGTCGCGAAAGGCTTCCGAGCGGTTCGTATAACCCTTCCTGGCGATGAGGGCGTCGAATTTCTCCAGAAGGTCGGAATCAATGGCAACACCAATCCGGCTGAGAGCGCTCATGCGTAAGCCAGAGTAGCGGGCATTTGTGAGCCGTGCAAGGTCGTGCCACGCTTTTCAATTTCGTGATACTGTCTCTGGTAGAGATATGCATATCCCCGATGGCTTCCTGTCAACGCCTGTTTGGGCCTGCGCCGGTGTTGTAAGCCTTCCGGGAGTCGCCTACTTCGCCCGCAGAAGCCGCACCGCCCTCGAGGACGGTCAGGTTCCGCTGATGGGCGTCATGGGAGCATTCGTGTTCGCCGCCCAGATGATCAACTTCCCCGTGGGAGTGGGCACCAGCGGGCATCTCGTCGGCGGCGCGCTGCTGGCCATCACATTGGGTCCCGCGGCGGCCTGCGTCGTCATGACGGCGATTCTCACCGTCCAGGCGCTGCTGTTCCAGGATGGCGGCGTGCTCGCGCTCGGGGCGAACGTCTTCAATATGGCGATTGCCGGAGTGGTGGCCGGTTACCTTCCTTACCGCTACTGGGGCGCAACGCGCCATCGCAGACTTGCCATCTTTTGCGGTGGGTTCCTTTCGGTGTTCGTCAGCGCCTGCCTGGCGATGTCGCAGTTACTGCTTTCCGGAGTCCCCATGCCGCCTGCCGTTGCCATGTTGTCGCTGGCGCTGTTCGCTCTGAGCGCGGCGATGGAAGGCGGCATCACGCTGGCGGTGGCGGGGGCGCTCGAGCGGTTGAATCCGCGTTGGGTTCGAGGCTCGGAGGAAGGAGCGCGCGCGGGGGTAGGCTTCATTCTGGTCACCGCGCTGTTGCTCGCTTCCGTCGGCGCCCTTCTCGCCTCGGCGCTTCCCGACGGTCTCGAGCGCCTCGCGGAGAACGTGGGCATCGCTGGACAGGCAAAGGCGTTCCTTGCTTCCCCGTTCGCCGATTACGAGGCGCGATTCCTTCAGGTAGAATGGCTGCGCAAGGCCGTGGCGGGAATTCTCGGACTCGGCGTGGTCTATGCCGCCTGTCTCGGCCTCGGGAAGATTGCCGCGCGCAGGTCCGGCGCCGCCCGGAGTGTCTGAACTTGCATTACCTCGTCCTTGAACGCTGGAGCCGCGGCGACAGCTCTTTCCATCGCTTGGACGCCCGCGTCAAGATCGCCGCTCTCCTGCTGTATCTCGTAGCCATCGCCACCACCCATCCCTTCCAGTGGAGCGCCTTCGCCGCATTCTCCCTGCTTGCCCTTTCCGGAGTGATCGCGGCCCGGCTGCCCCTGGGCGGGATGCTCCTGCGCGCCGCGGCTGTGCTTCCCTTCACCGCCACCTTCGCGGCCATCAGCGCCCTCACGGGAGATACGGACGCCGCCTTTCGCTTGCTCGCCAAGAGCTATAGCTCCGCGCTTGGAGTCTTGCTGCTGGTCGCTTCGACGACGATGCCCGCCCTGCTCCACGCCGCTTCCTCCTTGGGATTTCCCCGCATTCTCGTGTTAGTGCTACAGTTTCTCTACCGGTATTTATTCGTGGTTACGGACCAGGCCCAGCGTATGCGCTCGGCCGCGCTTTGCCGCGGCTCGGCCCTTCGGCGAGGCGCGAAGAAGGAGCGCTTCCGCGCCGCCTCCGGAGTGCTCGCCGTGCTGTTTGCGCGCTCTTACGAAAAGGCCGAAGGGATCGAACGCGCCATGCAGGCGAGAGGGTTTGACGGGCGCATCCACTTACTCTACTCTCCGCGTCTCGCATGGCGGGACGTTACCTTTCTTGCGCTGGCCGCTTCGGCGGCGCTCGGATTGCGGTTCTTACTTACCGTCTCTACATGACTCCGCTCATTGATGCGCAGAAGGTGCGATATCGCTACGCCGACGGCACCCTCGCCCTCGACGGAGTGGATTTCCAGCTATTCGAGCGCGAGACAGTGGCCTTGCTGGGCCCTAACGGATCCGGTAAGACGACTTTTGTCCTCCATCTTATAGGTCTGCTGCATGGGGAAGGGACCATTCGCGTTTGCGATCTGGCCATGAGTAAGAAGAACCTGCCGAAGATTCGCGCAAGGATCGGAATGGTCTTTCAGGATTCCGAAGAACAGTTATTCCTCCCCACCGTGCTCGAGGATGTCGCTTTCGGCCCGCGTAATCTCGGGCTGTCGCCTGAAGACGCCATGCGAAGGGCGAAACTGGCGCTGCGCCAGACAGGAATGGAGGAAGCCGCCGCCCGCGCCCCCTATCACCTCAGCGCCGGCGAAAAACGCCGCGTCGCCCTCGCCGGAGTGCTGGCCATGTCCCCCGAAATCCTCGTCCTCGACGAGCCCACAACTTTTCTCGACCCCCCCGCCGAGCGCGATCTGGTCCGCTTGCTGCATGACTTACCGCAAGCGAAGATACTTGTAACACATGACATACCTTTCGCCCGCGCGCTCGCCACACGCGCCGTCTTCTTCGACAAAGGAAGGATTGCCGGACATGGCGCCATCGATGACGTCGTCCGGCGGTTTCAATGGGAAATTTAGGGCAGCGACTTAGGACGCTGCCGCTTTCTTCTTATCCTTGCGGAACTTTGCCCACCGTTCCTTCTGTGCGGCCGCAATCCGTTCCCGGGCCTCCGAACTCAGATTGCGCTTACGCCCGCGTTTTTCCGTCGCGCTCGGCGCGGACGCGGCGGCAGGAGCAGGGCCTCGACGGCCTAACATCGCGCGAACCTGACGAATTTGTTCATCAATTCGCTGCTTCTGTAACTCGAGGCCTTCGAGAGCGGCGGCGAGAAACGTGGGATCCTGAACTGTCTTTCGTGGTCTGGCCATTCCTTCTCCTATCGACCACTAAATATCTCGTAAAGCCAATATGTTTGTCAAATCAACGCGCCGAATCGATTAGTAGAGTTACCGGCCCGTCGTTGCATAATTCG
>JADLBG010000455.1 GCA_020847895.1 Bryobacterales bacterium | reverse complement strand
GGCCACTGGCTCTGCGCGGCGTGCATCAGATCTTGAATGCGCAGGGTTCCAAGGTTGTGAAACAGCAGGAACAGGCCAACCGCCATGGCCGTATCGCCAACGCGCGTCACGATGAACGCCTTCCGCCCGGCGAGCCCATTCGCCGGATCCTGGTACCAGAAGCCGATCAGCAGGTAGCTGCACAAGCCCACGCCTTCCCACCCGAGGTACAGCAGCAGCAGGTTGTCCGCGAGCAGCAGCGTCACCATGGACGCGACGAACAGGTTCATGTAGGCGAAGAACCGGCTGTAGCCCTCGTCGCCGCGCATGAATTCGGCGGAGTAAACGTGGATGAGGAAACTGACGAACGTGACCACCACCATCATCACCAGCGAGAGCGCGTCCAGGTAAAAAGCAATCGCCGGGCGGAATGATCCTACATCGATCCAGGTCCAAAGGGTTTGTGTGTATGCGCCCGCGGCGGGCGGCGCGGTGAGGAACGCGGCTGCGATGAACAGGGAAATCACGGCGGATACGGCGATGCTCCCCGTTCCGATCACCGCCGCGGTTCTCTCGCGCATGCGGGGTCCGAGCACCGCCAGCGCCAATGCCCCCGCGAAAGGAATTGCCGGAACGAGCCAGAGAAGCGGCAGCATGTCAGCCTCGCATCCTGCTGATGGCATCCGTGTCGAGCGACTTGTATTGATGGTAGAGTTCCAGAACCAGCGCCAGCCCCACCGAAACCTCCGCCGCGGCCATCGCCAGAATAAACAGGAACACCACCTGCCCATCGGGCTGGCCCCATCGCGCTCCCGCCACGACGAATGCAAGCCCCGCGGCGTTCAGCATGACCTCGATCGACATCAGGACGAACAGGAGATTCCTGCGCACAAGAACTCCGATCACACCCAGAGTGAACAGCACTCCGGAGATCAAGAAAGCTTCACGGATGGGGAACATGGGGTGCCTCCTCTTGCGGGATCTTGCGCCAGCCCAGGTGATACGCCGCCACCAACCCGGCCAATAACAGCATGGATGCGAGTTCCACTCCGATCAGATACCGCCCGAACAAGGCCATGCCGACTTCCGCGGGGCCGATGGTTACCGCCCCGGACGGGGGAACGTTGCCGCTGGCCAGTAGCCAGACGAATTCGGCCAGCAGAATCGCGGCGAGCACCGCAGGCCCAACCCAGATCGACGGCGTGAGCAGCGCCCGCTCCGCTCGCGCGGCGTGCGCGCCGAGGTTGAGCAGCATCACGACAAAGACGAACAGCACCATGATGGCGCCGGCGTAGATGATGACTTCCAGCGCGGCGACGAACGGCGCGCCGAGAACGAAGAAGATCACTGCGACGGCCAGCAGCGACACGATCAGGTGCAGCAGCGCATGTACGGCATCGAGCCTCGTCAACATCAGAACTGTGGCGATGATCGCGACAGCGCCGGCGGTGTAGAACACAATCGTCATATGCTCCTCACGGCAAGAGGCTATGCAGATCCACGGGACGGCCCTCGTTTTCGGCTTCCCCTTTGTCCTTTCCGCCGATCTGCACGCCGGAGACTCGCCAGAAGTTGTAGCCGGGATATTTTCCGGGGCCGTTGATCAGCAGGTCTTCCTTTTCGTAAACCAAATTGGGCCGCTGATACTCGCTCATCTCGAAGTCCGGCGTGAGTTGAATAGCGTACGTCGGGCAGGCTTCTTCGCAAAACCCGCAAAAAATGCAGCGTGAAAAATTGATGCGGAAGAACTCCGGATAGCGGCGTCCGGCGGCGTCCTCGGTGGCCTGAAGGGCGATGCAATCCACGGGACAGGCCGCCGCGCAAAGGTAACAGGCCACGCAGCGTTCGCCGCCATCCGGGTCCCGCGAAAGGATGATGCGGCCGCGATAGCGCGGCGCCAGGTACGGCTTCTCCTCGGGATATTGCACCGTGACGCGCTTGTGAAACATGTGCAGAAGCACGTACCAGATTGTGCGGATCATGCTGAGCATCTTATGAACTCCAGGCGAGCGCCACGGCGCCCGTCACCAACAGGTTGGCCAAAGCGAGCGGCAACATCACTTTCCACCCCCAGGACATCAACTGGTCAAATCGCGGCCGCGGCAGGGCCGCCCGCAGCAGAATGAAAAAGCAGATGAAGAGCATCATCTTGATGAGGAACCAGACGATCGGAGGCAGCACCGGCCCGAGCCACCCTCCGAAGAAAAGAATCGTGATGAGGCAGGAAATCAGGATCACGCCCAGGTATTCGCCGACGAAGAACATGCCGAATTTCATTCCGGAATACTCGGCGTGAAAGCCGGCGATCAACTCGCTTTCCGCCTCCGGAAGATCGAATGGCAGCCGCCTTGTTTCGGCGACGCCGGCGATGAGAAAGAGAACGAAACCGAGGAACTGCGGCACAACGAACCAAACCCGGCGTTGGGCCGCCACAATCTCCGCCAGATTAAAGGAGCCGGCAACCAACACCACCCCCATGAGCGCCAACCCCATGAAGACTTCGTAGCTCATCATTTGCGCCGCGGCGCGCAGACCACCCAGAAGGGCATACTTGTTATCCGAGGACCACCCCGCCAGCACCACGCTGTAGACGCCGAGCGAGGACATTCCCAGCACGAAGAGCAGCCCGACATTCAAATCGCTGACAATGATCCCCGGGGCGAGCGGCAGCACCGCGAAGGACATGAGCACGGTCACCACAATCACCGCCGGCGCGACAATAAAGACAACCTTGTCGGCGAACGGCGGAATCCAATCCTCTTTGAAGAAGATCTTGATCATGTCGGCTAAGACCTGAAGCAGGCCGAAGGGACCGACGCGGTTCGGCCCATAACGGTCCTGCCACAGGGCCAGCAGGCGCCGTTCCAGCCAGATCAATCCGGCGGCCAGCGTGAGGGTTGCCGCCAGGATGCCGATGATCGCGACGATGGGATAAGGGCTAGTCATGGCATTCGCACAATTCTGCTCCACATCGGGAATTCAAGCCCCGCAAAGGGCGGCGCTCCAGCGGGCACGCCGGCCACGCCTCGCGGCATTTCCGTAACCCTGATCAACGGGACCGGTTGTCCCAACAGTTCGGCCTCATCGCCGAATTTCGCGGCATCCAGCGGGTTGAGCGCGACATAGGGTTGCGGCGCGAGTTGCGAGACTGCCGGCGCGTAACGGCTCAGTTCCTCGGAACCAAAAATGTGATAGAGAGGCACGAGGAGCCATTCGTCCGCGCGTGGCTCAAACGCCGCTGGAATCGTATCGAAAAGCCGCGGATTCTTTCCGCCGCTTTCCAAAATGCGCACGCCGGGATCGCCCTGTCGCAAAGGCCCGGCGATCTCCTCCTGAAACTTGTTCACCGCCTGGATCGAATTCCAGCCCGGCGTCCAGAAGAACGGCTGCAATGCGCCGGGCGGCTGGTCAGGGCTTCCTTCCATCGAGAACGCAAGCGGCGAGTTGGGATCGGCGGGCGGTTTAGGCTCGTGTACCGAGATGTTGGCGAGCATGGCGGTCCGCCCGCTGTAGCGATGCGGTTCGCGCGGCACCTTGGCGCCCGTCATGCGGAACGAGGCAGACGGCGCCGCCTGAGTCACCGCGGCCAGTTGAGGCATGGCGGAGGCGAGCGCTGCCGCTATGTCATCGAATTCATTCCATGACCCCAGCCAGCGCCAGCTTTCCTGCACGGGAGGAGACGGCGCCAACGCCGGAAAGAAGCGCTGCGCGCGCCCTTCGTTGTTAACCAGAGATCCGGCGGCTTCGGCAAACGTAGCCGCGGGAAGGACAAGCTCTGCTTTCGCCGTGGTGGCGTTTTCCAGGTACTCGAGCACCACGACATGCCGGAAACGCGC
>JADLBG010000454.1 GCA_020847895.1 Bryobacterales bacterium | reverse complement strand
TACGAATACCGCCTGTCGCCGGGTGGGAACAACGGCGTCGGCATCCGCGCTCCCTTGGAAGGGGACGCTGCTTACAAGGGGATGGAAATCCAGATCCTGGACGACACGGATGAGCGGTACAAGGGCAAGATCAAGTCGGAACAGCATACCGGATCGATTTATGACGTTTTTCCGGCTCGCACCGGCTACCAGAAGCCTGCCGGGGAGTGGAACGAAGGGGAGATTACGGCCAACGGCAGCAACATTCAGGTGAAGCTGAACGGCGTCATCATCACGCACTCCGACCTCAACGACGTGCATGAAGAGAAGGTTCTGGCGCGCCATCCGGGTCTGCGGCGCTCGAGCGGACACATCGGGTTTCTCGGGCACGGCACGCTGGTGGAATTCCGCAATATTCGCGTGAAGCCGCTTCCCTGACCCCGGCGCCGGCCAAACGGTAACTGCTAACCCTCATTCCTCGCGGAGACCGGTTTGGCGCAAAGCCATGCGCACTTGATCGAGAGCATTGCGGTAGGTCTGCGTGCCCGCATATTCGACAGTCAGCGGAATACCAGGGGCATACTGGGCTGCCAGAAGGACGAACTTGCGGTAGTCCAGATCGCCTTGGCCGGCAGCCACGCCGGCGCTGGTGTGCAGTTTCCGGTCTTTGGCATGAATTCCGCCGATCCAGGGTTTCAGTTGCGCGAACATTTCCTCGAGATCGTTCACTTCGAGGAGGTTCGCCGGGTCGAGTTGCGCCCGCACGCGCGGCGATCCAACCTCCTCCAGGAACACCCGCGTCCGTTTCGCGCTGGCAAGGAGACTGCGGTAAATCGGCTCGAGGAGGACGGTGGCGTTGTTGACTTCGGCAGCCCGCGCCAGTTCCTTGCCCGTCGCTACCGCCATGGTCCAGACTTCGTCCTGCCAGTCATAGGGCACCGCAGGCGCGGGTCCAGGCGGATGATAGTGGCCCATTTCGCTCAGAAATGTCCGCACTCCCATATGGGAGCCGAGTTGCATCATGGCTTCAAAATAAGCGAGATTCGCCTTGCGCTCGGCCGGATCGGCGTGAATCAGCGTTGCGTAGACGCCCAGCGCATCGATGGTTATCCCGGCCGCGCGGTAGATGGCGGCAATCTCCCGGGCGCGCTCCGGCGTCATGCCCCCAAGATCGCTGCGTAGGCCGTACTTCCAGTAGTTGCTGTCCTTCTGAGTGAAAAACAACTGGATGTGACGGACGCGCTGGCCTCGCAATTCCGCGGCCAAGCTCTGGTTGGTCTGGTCGCGGAATTCGGTGGTTGCCACACCGACCGGCACCGGGCGCGGATTGCCGCTTCGCTTTGGTTCTCCCGAGGCAACGCCGGCGGCAACCGCCGCCAGGATCGAGGTCCGGCGAGTCATGCTATGAGGCGTTCTTGTCATACCTGTTACCTTTCCAATAGGTGAGCCTGACCGGGCGCTATTCCAACTCGAGGGCGACGTAGATCAGTTTGCTGTCCCGCTCCACTTGCAGCACTGCGGCGTCGCCGTTTTTCATCTGGTCGAGTGATTTGTTCAGGTCTTTCACAGTCGTCATCGGCGTCCCGTTCAACGAGTAGATTACGTCACCCGCGGAGAGCCCGGCGCCTTCATAAGGAACCTCGCCGGAGCGAGCCGCCACGACGATGCCGAATTGATGGCGGAGTTCGGGAAGCATGGGCGCGATGCTGTCGTCGATAGCGATGCCGAGTATGCCGAGGCGCGGCACGAGGTTTTTTTCCAGGCTCACCATATCGGCAAACCGTTCCGGAGAATCCTGGCGCTCCACCACCGGAACATCGAGGGTCAATGTCTGCTTCTTCCGAATCACTTGCAGCTTGACGGAGGAACCCGACATACGGCGGTAGACGCTCACTTCCAATTGCCGGGCGTTCTGGATTGGCCGTCCGTCAATGGCGACGATGATATCATCCGGCTGCACACCGGCCTTGTCCGCTGGTCCCTTCGGCTCGACGTCCGTGATAATGACCCCTTCCGGCTGTGGAAGATTCAATCCCCTAGCCAGTACCGGAGTAATGGATTGCGCCACGACGCCGATCTGTTTGCGGTGTACGTGCCCATCCTTGCGGATCTGGCGGTAGACGCTGCGCACGGTTTCCGAGGGGATGGCGAAGCCGAGCCCCTCGCTTCCACCGGACTGACTGAGGATGAAGGTGTTGATGCCGACCACGTGCCCATCGATATCCACCAAAGGCCCGCCGCTGTTGCCGGGGTTGATGGGGGCATCGGTTTGGAGGTAGATCATGAAATCATCGGGCTTCAACTGCCGCGCTGTCGAGCTGATAATGCCCATGGATACGGAGCCTTCCAGGCCAAGGGGATTCCCAAACGCCAGAACCAGTTGCCCCTGTTTCACGAGGAGGGAGTCGCCCAGGGTGAGGAACGGCAGATTCTGCTGGTCGATCTTGATAACCGCCAAATCCGCTTCGGCGTCGGCGCCGATCAACTTCGCCTCGTGAAGGGAAGACATAGCCTGAGCGCCGTTGGGAAGCAGTTTGACGCGGATATGCCGGGCGCCTCGCACCACATGCGCGTTGGTGATGATATACCCGTCGGAGGAAAGAATGACTCCTGTACCCGTGCTCCGCTGCCGGGAAATCACCTCATTCCCGTCAGAAGAATCATCCTCGGACGGGAGCGAGTAGCCGACTACATTGATCTGGACGACGGCCGGGCGAACCCGCTGGGCTAAGTTCTCGAGTGACGCGCTGAACTGCTTGAGCGAAGTCTGTGCATAAGCGCAGACGGCGCCGAGGAGCAGGGTGCAACAGAGTGCGTACATACCTTCATTGTGAATCACATTGACCGGCCAGTCCGGAGACGGTGTAAGGAGTGCTACCCTGCCCTCCCGTGCTACGATGAAGTCTGGTTCACCTGTCGGATGAACCATGCGGGAGACTTCTTTGCGTAAATGGATTTTCTGGGAGTTCAAGCGAGGATCGAGACCGTACGACCTGGTGGTGGCGCTCATCCTGGCCTTTATTTTCGTCACTCCACGCGAATGGTTCCGTGATCAGCCGCGCGCTTCCAGCGTGGTCATGCTCCCTTCGGAAAAAGGGGTGGCGAGGCTGTGGATTGAGCCGGACCTGCTTGCCGGATTGAATGAAGACCAGCGGCTGGAACAGGCGCGCCAGCTATTGAATTCGCGCACCGGCAAGCATGGAAAGCTGACGCGGCTCGAAACCATTTACGATTCGGAGCAGGACATCCGAGGTTTCCTCGCATACGCAACCGAGTAGCCCCTTCGGGCATCCCACTTTCAGGATGACGCTTTCGATTCTTCGAGTTATGGTTTGTTTGTGGAGCGTGGCCGCGCTGCCGCTGGCCGCCGAGTCGCTTTCCGATCTGCTGGTCCGCGTCGACAAGTCCGCGGCGGCTTTTCGGGGGATGACCGCGAAGCTCCGCCGGATCAATTACACGGCGGTGATCAAGGATACCAGTGTGGATAAAGGTGTCATCGCCATCAAGCTGAATAAATCACGCGAGATGCAGTTACGCATCGACTTCACCATCCCGGACGAGAAGACGTGGGCCTTCCGCGGCCGCAAGGCGGAGCTTTTTATTCCGAAAATCAACACGGTGCAGGAATATGATCTCGGCAAGCACGGGCACCTGGTGGACCAATTCCTCCTGCTGGGCTTCGGATCCGACAGCAAGGCGCTTTCCAAGAGCTACACGCTTTCCCTGGGCGGGGAAGAAACTGTCGAGAACCAGAAAACATCGAAACTCGTTCTGGTGCCGAAATCCGCCGAAGCCCTCGAACACCTAAAGAAGGTGGAAATCTGGTTTCCGCTGACGAGCGGCTATCCCGTGCAGCAGAAGTTCTATCTCGGGTCGGGCGATTACGTAGAGGTACATTATACTGACGCCAAGCTGGATCCTAACCTTTCGGACGCCGCTGTTCGTTTGACTTTACCACCCGGAGTAAAACGGGAATACCCTCAGAAGTAGGTTGATTATTTCAGGAATGGATTCATCCTCCCAACCATCAGTTCCCATCGTTCCTAAACCAGTTGCCGCGAAACCGGCGGCTGGCCGTCTTGCGTTTCTCGACTGGACCCGCGGCCTGGCCGCGGTGATCATGCTCCAGGGGCATGTATTCCACTCCTTCACCCGCTCCGATCTCCGCGGCCAGGATGCATTCGTTCTCTCTCAATTCGTGGGCGGAATGCCGCCTGCAATCTTCCTGTTTCTTACGGGCGTGACATTGGCGTTCCTGATGCACAGCCGGGAGCGCCAGGGGGTGAGCGCCTGGGGCAGGGTTACCGCGGCGCTGCGCCGCGCGGGGTATCTTGCCGCGCTTGCCGCCGCCTTCCGGCTCCAACTCTGGATCTTCGGGTTCCCACAAACGGAGTACGCGTCCCTTTTCCGCGTGGACATTCTCAACTGCATGGGCTTCGGCATCGCGGCGATGAGCATCATGGCCGTCTTCACCACACTCGAGCGGGTGCGGTTGTGTGCGATTCTCGGGCTGGCGATTGCGGCGGCGTCTCCTTTCATTTCCCTGCTGGACACCACCTATCTTCATCCTTTTTTACGGTCTTATTTCGTCCCCAGCTATGACAGCTTCGGTTTCTTCCCCTGGGCTGCGTTTCTCGCCTTCGGCCTGAGCGCGGGCAGCATTCTGCGGCTTGCGCCTTCGGTGGAATTGCACCGTGTGATGCAATGGGGCGGCTGGCTGGGACTCATCCTGGTCGTTGGCGGGCAGTATTTCTCCAACATCCCGTACTCGCTGTACCCGAAGTCCGAGTTCTGGCTCAACGGGCCGACGCTGGTGTTCATCAAGACCGGCGTCATCCTGATGATGACCTCCTTCGCGTTCCTGTGGAACGGTTACCTGGTGACCGGCTGGAGTTGGGTGAGGCAGTTGGGCACCACCTCGCTGCTCATCTACTGGGTCCATACGGAACTGGTCTATGGACGGTGGCTGGGGGTGTTGAAAGAGAATCTGAATGTGGGCCAGACCGTGGTTATGGCCGTGGCTGTCATTTCTCTGATGCTTGCGCTCTCCGTGGCCCGCTCACGGTGGCCGCAGATTCGCGAATTCCTCTCCAAACGGGCAGCGGCTCAACTTCCTCAACCGGATTAGGGCGCTGTGCGGGCCGGCTTCAGAAAATGTACTTCAGCCCGAACTGCACCACGCGTTCGGTTTGCCGGAACCCGAAGTCGCTGGCCGAGGTGATCTTTCCCGCCGTCGGGTTCAACAATCGTCCGGCGGCATCGCGTACCGCCGGTTGCAGCACGGGGTCGTCAAACTGTGCGTGGTTGAAGAAATTGAACAACTCGGCGCGGAACTGCACACGATGCCGCTCGGTGATATAGAAGTTCTTCGACAGGTTCACGTCCCAGTTGTTCACACCGCTGCCCTGAATAATACCCTTGCCGGCGTTGCCGAAACGCCCTGGCGTCGCATTCTGGATGGCCTCGGTGTCGAACCAGCGGTCGATGGTCCGGTCGCTTCGCGCCAGGTTGGGATTGCGCAACACGTCCGGACGCGCCCCCGTATTCTGCACGTTGAAGTTTCCGGGTGTGAGATAGGCGCCGACGTAGGCTGTCCAGATAGGCGCGATCTGCCACCCCGCTAGCAGCAGCCGGACCGGCGCCGGCGACTTCTTGAAGAATGGCGGCTCGTACACCGCGCTGAAGTTCAACTGGTGAGGACGGTCGAACACCGCCGGACCTTTGTTGTCACGTAGGTTGCGGATCGTGTTCGGACCGAACGAACCGCCGCCGATCACCACGCCCACCGTGCTCGAATCGACATCGGTAAGGGTCTTCGAGAACGTGTAGTTCGTGAGGAAGGTCAGCCCGTTCGAGTAGCGGCGCTCGAGACGTGTCGTCAGCGCGTGGTAGTTGGCCGCGCCGCGCGATTCGAGAACATTCACCGCCGCCAGGTTCGGCCACGGGAAGATCTGCCGGAAGTCGGGCGGCTGCGGCGGATTGGGGAAGATCTCGTTGTAGTTGAGCTGCGTCTGCAGGCGCGTGCTCTTCGACCCGCGGTATGCGGCTTCCCACAACGTATTCTTCGTCACCAGCTTCTGAATACTCAGGGTCCACTGCTGCACGTAGGCGTCGCGCAGATTGCGGTCAACGCCTGCGCGCGTCAGATTGGTCTGGCGGTCCGCGCCCACCAGCGGAGCCTCCGCCGTGAACGTAGGCAGAGGGCTGGTAGTGCTCGCCGGGCGATAGACGCGCGTCACCAGAAATGCGAACGGATCCTGGAAGCCGCGCGACCGGAAGTCATTGCCGATCGGAGGGCTGTAGAACAGGCCGTAGGAGCCGCGGACAACCAGCGAATCGGTGCCCAACGCGCGCCACGCAAAGCCGAACCTCGGGCCGAAGTTGTTGCGGTCCGGATTGATCAGGCTCCGCGGCGTGCCATTCTGGCCCGGCAGCAACTGCTGGCCGGTGCTGAGGTCGAACGTCGCGATGCGGTCGAACTTGTCATAAGGCTTTCCGAAATATTCCCAGCGCAGGCCGATGTTCAGTGTCAGATTCTGCGACACACGCCAGTCGTCCTGCACGTAGAGCGCGGTATTGCTGTAGCGCATGCGCTGCTCATAAGGAGTCGTCTGCACCGAGTAGGTCGCCGGGTAACCGAGAAGGGTATCCGCGATAGCGGACTGGCGTGTGGGCGTCCCCACCGGCGCCGGGCTGGTATAGACTCCCGTAAACGCATAGTTGCCGTTGGGCGCGCCCCATTGGGTGGAGTTCAATTGCTTTCTTTGATAAGTGCCGCCCACCTTCACCGTGTGCTTGCCCAGCATCAGCGAAAGGTTGTCGACAACCTGCGCCGATTGCGTGATCCACTGGAAAAACGCGTTATTTGTCGAAAAACCTGCCTGGGGAAAGCCCGATACCGTTACCGCTGGGGCGCCGTAGGTCAGCGGCTGCGTATCGATTCCCTTGATACCCAGCTCTTTCACCCAATCGCGCTGGAACGAGTCGGCGGAGTTGCGGATGCGGTTCATGCGCACAAAGCCGATGTTGGCCTCGTTCACAATCCGTGAGCTGAAGATATGCGTATCGCCCAGCGTGTGCTGAACGTTGCGCTCGCTCTGCACCGCGTCATACTTGAACGTCTGCGTCAGCGCCTGTCCCGGTCCGATGTCATCCGGCTGGTTCACCGTCGTCCGCCAAAACAGATTGTTCGCGTTCGACAGCTTGTGGTCGATGCGGAACGACGGTACCGTGAAATCCCATTTCCGCAGCGGCGCATTCACGTAGTTGCGGGCCGGATCGGCGTTGTTCGACAGCGGATAAAGCGCCAGCAACCCGCGTCCCACCGGGCTGATCCGGCTCTCCGGGATGCGGTTGCCGGGAAACGGCTCCTTCGTGAACGGATCCACTACCGGCGTGACCGTAGCGCTGAAATCGCCCGCGCGCTCCTGCGCCGTCGGCACAATCGCCGTGCTCGTCGTGCCGTTCCGCTGGCGCTGCCATTCCCAACTGAAGAGGAAGAATGTCCTGTCCTTGCCGTTGTACAGCTTGGGGATCAGGACCGGACCATTCCCGACAAACCCGAACTGGTTGCGCTTGTTTGGAGCCGAGCGTCCAGTCACGTCGAAGAAGTTTCGCGAATCAAACCGGTCATTGCGCAAAAACTCGAATGCCGCTCCATGAAAATCGTTCGTGCCCCGCCGCGTCACCACGTTCACAAACGCGCCCGAGTTGCCGCCAAACTCCGCCGACGCCCCCGAGGTCAGCACCCGGAACTCGGCCACCGATTCCAGTGACGGAATCGCGTAGGGATAGTTGTTCAACTCCATCCCGCTGATTTCGATGCCGTCGACAATCACAGTGCTCGTGTTATCGCGCTGCCCGCCCGCGGAAAACGCCGGACCATAGTTCGCCTGCCGCTGCGTCGCGCTCGCCCGTCCAGCCGTCACGATGCCCGAAGAAAGAAACGCAAGCTGCATGAAGTTGCGTCCGTTGAGCGGCAGTTCGCGCACGCGTTTCTCGTCGATCACCTGCGCCAGGCTGGCTTCGCTCGCCTGCACCTGCGCCGCCGACGCTTCCACGGTAATGGCTTCGCTCAGTTGCCCCACCTGCAGTTTTACGTTGAGCTGCAGTGTCTGTGCGACGGTCAACTGAACGTCTCTAATCTCTTCGCGCTTGAATCCGGCCATCTCCACCGCCAGCCGGTATGTCCCGCGCGGCAGCGCCCGAAACTCGTATATGCCCTCGCTGTTCGCCATCTGGTTGCGTGTCTGATTTGTTTCTTCGTGCGTCAGCATCACCTTTGCGCCGGCCACGGCAGCGCCGGTCGTGTCGGTGACAGACCCGGTAATCACACCACTGGCAGTCTGCGCTTCCAATGGAATCGCAACACATAAGGAAACGAATAGCAAAGCCGCAATTTTCCGCATCGTACTCCACCTTCTGCAACTGTCGATCTAGACCTCACGCAAGATCCACGCGCCTGACTCGAGACGCGAGGGGTGGCGCTATTATACATCTGTCGAAATCCGGCCGTACGCTGAACCGCTGGTTCGACACCAGCGTATTCGCCTCCCGGCGCAGTGGCCCATCGGCAATGCCGGGCGCGGGATCATCTGGGGACCGGGTCAGAAGAACCTCGATTTCACTGTCAGCAAGTTCTTCAACTTCACGGAGCGCTACCGCCTTCAACTTCGAGGCGAGGCTTACAACCTCACGAACGGGCCCTATTTCGCCAATCCCAACGTCACCTTTGGAACGGGCACCTTCGGCCGCATTACCGCCGTCTCGAACTCCAGCCGTCAGATGCAGGCAGCCCTCAAGCTGATGTTTTGAGATATGTTCCCCTAAAGGCATAGCAGTCATACGCCGATAGTACTAGCAGTGATATAATCCCGATAGGTTCGTGGGATCTTCGCCGGATAGGAGTTTTTGCCATGCGTATACGGCTCCGGCTCCACTTTTGGAACTTCGATTATCCGTGGTTTCCCGCTCCCAGCAACCGGGCGCCGGTTCGCCGATTCCCCGGCATCAGCCCGGAAATTCTGGAAATCCTCGTCTGTCCTTTCTGTAAAGCAGGGCTTGAGCTGGCCGCATCAAACTCCGAGCTGGAATGTCTTTCCTGCCATCGCATTTACCCCGTTTTCGATGGAGTCCCGGTGATGTATATGGCGGAGTCCCGCATCGAGAACCCGTTCGGCCAAGACCTGCCCAGAGCGTGGAAACGGACCCCGCTGCCCGCGCAGGGCGACTGAAATCGCGGTATCCTGACCATTCATGACTGTGTTCCGCCGCCGCGAGTGGATCCTTCTTTGTGCCGCCGGGGCCGGCGGTGCGGCGGTAACCCGGCGCGAGTGGGAGCGCGAGCGGCGTAACGTGCTTGGGCGGATGCAGGAGGTGATGGGCCCGCTGCCGAGAATCAAAGGCGCCCCCTCCATCGACACACGCGCCGAATTCGACGACGGGACGCATATCCGCCGGCACATCCGCTACGAGGCCGAACCGGGAGATTGGGTGCCGGCCTGGCTGCTGCTTCCGAAGACCCGGCGTGGGCGCATGCCCGCTGTTCTGTGTCTGCATCAAACTACGCGCATCGGGAAAGATGAGCCGGCGGGTTTGGGGGGAAAAGAGAATCTACATTACGCAAGCGAGCTCGCCGCTCGAGGGCACGTCACCCTGGCGCCTGACTATCCGAACTTCGGCGAATATTCGATTGACGTGTACGCCAAGGGATACGCGAGCGCCACGATGAAAGGGATTGTGAACCACATACGCGCGGTGGATGTGCTCCGCCGGCTGCCCGAGGTGGATGGCAAACGGATCGGCGTTTGCGGCCATTCGCTTGGCGGCCACAATTCGCTGTTTGTGGCGGCGTTTGACCCGCGTATCCGAGCCGTGGTGACAAGCTGCGGATTTACCTCGTTTGCCAAGTACTATCACGGCGATCTTACTGGATGGAGCCACAAAGGCTATATGCCGCGCATCGCCTCAGTGTATGAGAAGTCGCCGGCAAAGATGCCCTTCGATTTCCCCGGCGTTCTCTCCGTCATTGCTCCACGGCCCATCTTCGTCAACGCGCCGACGGCTGACAGTAACTTCGACATGAGCGGGGTGGACGATTGCGTGAGCGCGGCGCGTAAGGTATACGAAGGGGTGTATCACGCGGATCGAGCGATTGTGGTGGAACACCCGGAAAGCGCACACGATTTTCCGCCGGCTGTGCGCACCCGCGCCTACGAGTTTCTGGATGCGAAGCTCCGCTAGCGAAGTTCCGCCCGCGCGGTGATCACCTCGGCGTTCAGATAGGGGCGCAAGACTTCCGGCACCACGACGCTTCCATCCGGCTGCTGGTAGTTTTCGACAATCGCCACCCAGGTGCGTCCGACGGCGAGGCCGCTGCCGTTCAACGTGTGTGCGAATTCGGATTTCTTGCCGTTCCTGGCGCGAATGGAAGCTCGCCGTGCCTGGAAGGCCTCGAAATTCGAGCAGGAGGAAATCTCGCGGAACGCGTTCTGTCCCGGCAGCCAGACCTCGAGATCGTAAGTCTTCGCCGAGGAGAAACCGAGGTCCGCCGTGCACAGAACCACTCTGCGGAAGGCCAGGCCCAACCGTTCGAGGATATTCTCAGCGTCGGAGGTGAGCTGTTCTAACTGCTCGTAGCTTTGGCCGGGGCGGGTGAACTTCACCAGCTCCACCTTCTGGAACTGGTGCTGGCGGATGATGCCGCGCACGTCCTTGCCATAGGAGCCGGCCTCACTGCGGAAGCAGGGCGTGTAAGCACAGAGGCTGATGGGCAGCTTTTCGGCATCGAGCGTCTCGTCGCGGTAGAGGTTGGTAACCGGCACTTCGGCTGTGGGAGCAAGCCAGAAATCGAAGTTTTCGCACTTGAACAGATCCGCGGCGAACTTCGGCAGTTGCCCGGTGCCGAAGAGGCTTGCCGAGTTCACCAGAAACGGCGGCAGCACCTCGGTGTAGCCAT
>JADLBG010000453.1 GCA_020847895.1 Bryobacterales bacterium | reverse complement strand
TCCAGGGCGGCTAGCTCTGTCCGTTTGTGTCCGACGATCCGGGCGAGAACGTCCGGTACTGCGGTGACCATGACAAAAGAACTTTCATGGTATCACAGGGTTGCGGGCTAAACCGCCCATTCGGGGATTTTGCCCCACCTTTGCCCGATCCGCGGGGCTCGAAATCTCAAGCAAATCAGTGATTTTCCGATTTGGAACGAGGGTTGCACCGCTCCCAGCGGACCACCACCATGATCCCTGTTTTCTTGCGCCGGCCCGCCACCCGCGGCCGGCGTTTCTCATCTAATAGACGTATAAGACTGAAACCCTGTCCGGGAGGACCCCGTGAAAGATTTCCTTTCTATCCTTGATAACCGCACCGGCAAGTCCTATGACGTGCCCATCTCCGACGGCACCATCCGAGCGATGGATCTGCGCCAGATCAAGACGGATCCCGAAGATTTCGGGCTGATGACCTACGACCCCGCCTTTACCAACACCGCCTCCTGCCGCAGCGCCATCACCTTCATTGACGGCGACCGCGGCATCCTGCGGTATCGAGGCTATCCCATCGAGGAACTGGCCGAGAAGTGCGACTTCCTCCAGGTGGCACACCTGCTTCTATTCGGCGAACTGCCCACGGAAGACCAATACAAAGAGTGGAAAGACAAGATCACCCACCACACGATGATCCATGAAAATCTTAAGAAATTCATGGAAGGATTCCGGCATGACGCGCACCCCATGGGGATGTTCGTCAGCACCGTCGCGGCGCTCTCCACGTTTTACCCGGAGGCGCGCGAGGTGAAGAACCGGCAGTCGCGGAAACTCCAGATTATGCGGCTCATCGGCAAGGTGCCCACCATCGCCGCCTACGCCTATCGCCACAGCCTGGGACTGCCCTACGTCTACCCCGACAACTCACTGGGTTATGCCGAGAACTTCCTCAATATGCTCTGGAAGATGACCGAGCCGAAGTACACGCCCAACCCCGTGCTGGCCCGCGCCCTTGACATTCTCTTCATCCTTCACGCCGACCATGAGCAGAACTGCAGCGCCAACGCCATGCGCAGCGTCGGCAGTTCCCAGGCCGACCCCTACCTGAGCCTTTCCGCCGCCGCCTCCGCCCTTGCCGGGCCGCTCCACGGCGGGGCGAACGAAGAAGTGCTCCGCATGCTCGATGAAATCGGTTCCGTCAACAGCATCCCCGCCTTCATCGAGAAGGTAAAGAGCGGCGAGTGCAAGCTGATGGGCTTCGGCCACCGTGTTTACAAGAACTATGATCCTCGCGCCCGCATCATCAAGAAGGCCGCCGAGGACGTTTTCGAGGTGACGGGCGTCAATCCGAAGCTCGAAATCGCCAAGGAACTCGAGCGCATCGCCCTCAACGATGAATACTTCATCAAGCGCAAACTCTACCCGAACGTCGATTTCTACAGCGGCATCATCTACCAGGCGATGGGCTTCCATCCCGAGATGTTCACCGTCCTGTTCGCCATCCCGAGAACGGTAGGCTGGCTGGCGCAGTGGCAGGAACTGATCGAAGATCCCGAACAGAAGATCGCCCGCCCGCGCCAGATCTTCACCGGCCACGAGATCCGCCACGTCGGAAAGGAACAGGAAGCGTCGAACGTGGTTGTTGCGGCGCGGTAGTCGAGTACCGCAACGAACGGCGAGGGTCCCGCAAGATGCTGACGGGGCATTGCGCGGGACCCCGCCTGAAGTTCATGGCCTATTGCAGGCGCACCGGCAACGATTGCGCCAGGTGATAGTTTGCGATCCCTCCCAGGGGGCCGTTCAACACGAAAAGTGTTCGCGGCTGAAGCGTTATTGTGAGCCGTGCATCTCCAAGCAGCGGGAGGGTGGTGAACGGCTCCAGCAATCGGGCTGGTATGGTGACTTGCCCCTCGGAGGAAGCTGCCACACAATTCACTTCTACATCGCTCGCCGGTGTAAATCCCGCTGCGATGCCGCCAGGGATTGCGACATTGGGGCGGCTGGGACCGATTGCGTACATGGCTGATAGCCTCACAACGGCAACCGAATCCGAACTCCCTCCACTCCAGGTCACCAGATTGTCCTCTCTTGGATTGATCGTATGCCAAGCCTCCTGGTTGTTCCACCGGATTTCCCCGGGCAGGATGACGCTGTCTTCGAATGCGGGCACATCCTCTCCACCAGGGACTACGATGCGCCATAGGCCCGGCTCGAAATAGCGCTGGGGAGGCTGTGTTGTGGATACCTGCTGAGCTGATGGAGATTGGTCAGAAATATAGTACCCACGCGCGTAAGGTGGGAGCAGATCCAGGATCTTTCCCGCGGGTCCGGCAAACGTGATTTTTTCGCCAGCATCGAGATAGCGTATCGGAGATACGATTGAGCTGTCATAGCTCAGACGGCAAAATGGAAGCACCTCGTCCGGGGTCGTGAAACCTGCGGCGCCGGCAATCGCATCGCTGTCGAATGTTGCAAAGCGTGCTGTGGCGTATTCCTGTCGTGAGTACCGCCCATCGTCTCCCGGCCCTCGAACGGTACTTTCAACAGTGAAGGTTGAAAAAGGCAGCCCCTTCCCATCGTCGAGCGCCGTGAGGTCCTGCAACGAGAGGTGGAACGGGTGAAGACAGACACTTCCTTCATCAGCAATCGCGATCGATGCCGTATTGCTGACCATGTTTCCTGCCTTGACTGTCACGGGCACATAGCAGCCTCGAGTGATCAGGTCCTGCGGAATCACGATGTTGATCTGATCCACACCGGGCAGACCAGGTGCGGACCCGGAGTAGAGGGGCACAAGGCTTTTTCCGCCAAGTTCGACTTCCACCACCCCATTGCTTTCGAGACCCAGCCCCGTTCCCCAAAGAGTCACAACCTGACCCGGGTGCGCCACGTTGGTTAGCCTATTCAAAGACGGTGTTCCGCTCGGATCGATGTTCTGCGCAACCGCGGGGCCTTCGATGAAGCCTGCGAAAAGACCAAAGCTGGAACGGACAATGGGAATCTCCAACGGGCCGCTCGTCTGGCCGTTCTCGATAAAAGTAAGTTTGGCTTTTCCCAATGGCAAATCCGCGGGGAGAAGCGCAACCACACCAAAGGGCCAACTCCCACCAGGCAAAAGGACAAGTTCGCTGCCAGGAGCCCCCGTTGGTGTGATTCGCGCTGAAATTCCATCCAGACTGTAGTAGGTGTGCACGGCGACGCGCGTCCCGGAATAAAACTCCGGCCGGATGAAGATCAAGGAACCAGAGGCAATTCCGTTCACGGCGGGACGCTGGTTGGCGAGATTCTGAACTCTGATCCGCAACTCGTCGGCGTGGACGCAGATGCTTCCCAGCAGGAAAGCAATAACCGCATATCGCATCAACTTCATCGTACTCCTCATGTGTTGGAGAGATCAGTAAGTAAGTTACCCTTAGAAAGTGGTGGAACCAACCCTCATCGGTGAAATCCTGGGCGGCGCTCCAGTGTTGGGACAGCCCGTCGCCTCCCAACAGGACTTGATGGCCGCCGTCGAACGAGGCTTGCCGAAGATGGCCCTTTTCTGCTTAGCTCGCCGGGTGTTCCCGGACACCAAACAGCAGGCCGCCCTGATACGCCAAATGGCGCCGGAAGCACTCTGCGGCAGGATGATGGATCGTCTGAGCCGGGCGGAAAGTGAGCGCATCTGCAGCCTGGCGCGCGTCGTTGTCATGGCCGGGATGGTCTGGCAGGATCCCGGTCAAGCCCGGCGCTTCCTGACCACTGCACATCCAGAGACGGAAGGCGAGACGCCTTTACAGAACGCACTGTCCGAATCGGGAGCGGTGATGGCCGAAGCAGTGATGGCGCGAATTGTTTACGGTCTCCCTGTCTAGGATTGGCCTACGCCCCGCGCGCCCGCGCCAGGTACACCAGGGCATCCGAAATGTGCGCCTCGCTCGGATACCCCTTCTGCGGAGCCGGCTGCGGATTGCTCAAGTCCCCCGCCAGCGACGTAATGAATCCCATCACCAGGAACCGCAACGTCGGACCTGCGGGGTCCACCACGCCGGTAACCGGCAGCCCCGCGCTTCGTTGGAAGTCCTCAATCGCCTGCACGGTCCTCAGATCCGCGATGCCGTCCACCGCAATCAAATACGATGTGGACCGGGCGATGTAGTCGTTCAGCAATAGCTGGATGAGGCGGACATCCTCCGTGTAGTTCTGCCCGCCTCTCCCAACTCCTCCTTGGATGAACCTCATCATTTTCTCTCTATACCTCGGGCATAGAAGTAGTGACTGTGAGACTGCAAACGTTACACACACTTCCACAAATCCGTTGACTTCCCCGTGGCCACGGAGGAAACTGAAAAGGTCGTTCGGTACGCTCGTTTCGCAGCGAGCGTGGCAAGAGGGAACCCGGTGTGAGTCCGGGACTGCCCCGCAGCGGTAACCAGGAACGAAAGCCGCATAGCAAACGCACTGGCGCTTGTCGAAACAGCGCCGGGAAGCGGCGGCGAGTAGGAAAGCTGATGGCCTGGGAGTCCGAAGACCTGCCGGCGATGTCCGAAGACGTGCGCCTTCGAGGGGAAGGACATGGCCAAAGCCATATACCATCACATTTCACTGGCTCTTCTTGCAGCCGTTGCCTGCCATGCGGAGGAAATCCGCGGCAGGGTTCTTGACTCGTCCCATGCCGCCGTTCCGCGTGCCTGGGTCACTCTCTATTCGCAGGGCAGCCCGGAAGCCCGAAAGACGCGTTCCTCCGATGGCGGCGAGTTCGCCTTCGAGCAGGTCCCGCCGGGTGCGTACCTGGTGTCGGGGAGCGCGGCGGGATTCGCCCAAAGCTCTCTCCTCCGCGTGGACTTGGCAGGTGGGCAAGTACAGTCCGTGGACATCGTTCTCGGTGTCGAGCGCGTCGACGAACGCGTCACCATTACGGCCTCGGGTACGCCGCTTTCCGTGGATACCACCGCGAAGGCGATCACCGTCCTGGACGCCGCCGACATGGACCGCCGGGAAGAGTTTTCGCTGAGCGAACTCCTCAGGCAGGTTCCGGGAATGCGCGTCCAGCAGTTGGGCGGCCCCGGCGCGTTCACGCGCCTCCACACACGCGGCTTGCGCGCCTCCGACACGTCCATCCTCATCGACGGGTTCCGCCTCCGCGACGCGGGTTCGCCGCAAGGCGATGCTTCCGCCTTCCTGAGCGACCTGCTGGTGGTGGATTCCTCCCGTGTCGAGGTCCTGCGCGGCTCGGGCTCCTCGCTGTACGGCACGCACGCCATCGGCGGCGTCGTGCAGGTGGTGACGGACCCCGGAGGCGGGCCGCTGCACGGCGAGGTCTCCGCCGAGGGCGGCGGACTCGGCATGTTCCGCGGACTGGCGCGGATGGGCGGCGGCGCGCTCGCCGGCCGGCTTCAATATTCCGCGGGTTTGACTCATCTCAACGTCACCCGAGGAGTGGATGGCTATGACCGGGCGCGCAACACGAGTGGACAGGGCTGGCTCCAATACGCGTTGCGCGAGAGCACGCGGCTCAGTGCCCGCGTGTTTGCGACGGGTACGTACGCCGATCTGAACTCGACGCCCTTCGCCGCTCCGAACGCCAATTTGCCGGCCTCCGGACTGGTCCCCGCCATCCCGCCGGCGGCGGGCCAAGTGGCGCTCGCCGATGCCGGATTGCCCTTCACCTGGGGCAACGCCACCTTCGCGCCTTCGCTCAATGATCCGGATGCGAGCCGCAAAGCGCGCGAGGTTTCTTCCCTCTTCGGCCTCACGCACAACCTGAGTCCCGCCACCACGCTGCGCTTCAGCTACCAGGCGTTGACCACATCCCGCGACAACCGCGACGGCCCCGGCGGAGCGAGTTTCCAGCCGCTGTTCAACAACAGCGCCGTCTACGACGGACGCATTGACAACGCACAGGGCCGCATCGATTCCCAATGGGGAAAGCGCCACCTGCTCACCGCGGGCTATGAGTTCGAGCGAGAGCGCTTCACGAATCTCTCCACTGACCGGAATCCAGACCCCGCATCGCGCGTCTTTGCGCGCACCAGCGTCAGCGAAGCCTCGCATAGCGTATTTGCGCAGGATCAGTTGCGCTTCTTCGACAGCCGCCTTCTGGTGTCGATCTCAGGACGCTGGCAGGGATTCGCCCTGAACCGACCGAAATTCGAGGGTGGGGCTCCGGTGTACGGCTCACAGGCGCTCGAGACTCCGCCGGATGCCTTTACCGGCGACGGCGCAGTGGCATGGATGGCGCGGGCCGGCACGAAACTCCGCGCCCATGTGGGCAACGCCTATCGTGCTCCGGCGCTCTACGAACGGTTCGGCACATCATTCTACGGCGGCTCGTTCTTCGCCTACGGAGACCCGCGTCTGCGGCCGGAGCGCTCCATCGCCGCCGATGGCGGCTTCGACCAATACTTCGCTCATTCACGCCTGCGCGTCAGCGGCACGTACTTCTACACACGCCTGCAAAGCGTCATCGCCTTCGGCGCGCTGCAACTCGGGCGCGACCCGTTTGACCGCTTCAGCGGCTACTTGAATACTCGCGGCGGATTGGCCCGCGGCTTCGAAAGCAGCGCCGAGGCAAGCCTCATGCGCGGAATGCGTGTGTCGGGCTCCTATACCTATACCCGCTCGCAGGAGCGTACGCCGGTCTTCGACGATGGGCTCCTCCTCTCCCCGCGGATCCCACGCCATCTGGCAACCATTCTTGTCACCCAGCGCATCGGCAAACACGCCGAGATCACGTCCGACATTGCACTCGCCGGGAACTCGGTGACGCCTTTCTATACGGACGCCGGCACGCGTGCGTTCGTGTTTCCGGGGGCTCGCAAAGCCGACCTTGCCGCGTCCTATTCCATTCCCCTGCGCGACCGCGCATCCTTGCAGCTATTCACCCGCGTCGAAAATTTCCTCAATCGCACGTGGTATGAAGATGGATTCCGAGTGCCGAAGGCCTGGGCCGTGGGCGGCATGAAGCTGGTGTTTTGAATTATGGGCGCTACCGCGTCCACGAGAGATTAATGTTCGTCACCGAACCGTCCTTGATGTCGATGTCCTGCTCCTGCCTGTGCAACCCTTCCTTCACCAGCGCCAGCTTGTGCGCTCCCGCCGGCAGCGTGATCTGCGCCGGTGTCCGTTCGGGACGTTCCCGGCCGTCGACGAATATGGTTGCCCCCGGCGGCGTCGTGTGAATGACTACCGTTCCGATGGCGCGCTCCATCACAATCACCTGGGAACTCTCGTCAGGCATCATGAAAATCCGTTGCTGCTCGCGGTAGCCGCTACCCACCGTGGCCAGCGTATGGCGCCCCGGCGGCAGCGTCATTTCGCAGGGCGTGGTGCACATCAGGTGCGGCTGCCCGTCAAACATGATCTTCACTCCCGGAGGAGAGGTGACCACGCGCACGGTGG